>JBDTZK010000155.1:0-5475 GCA_040005195.1 Pseudoxanthomonas sp. | reverse complement strand
CAATATCTATGGCGGCCAGGCTATCGACGCAGGCAACATCATCGTTCGCCAGCGCGGCACCGAGTTCCACCCGGGCCCCGGCGTTGGCCTGGGTCGCGACCACATGCTGTTTGCGTTGGTTGACGGCAAGGTCGAGTTTTCGGTGAAGGGCGCCAAGAAGCGTCGCACCGTAAGCGTAGTCGCGGAAGCGTAAGCGCTTCTTCGGCAACGAGCGAATGGCCCCGCCGCGTGCGGGGCTTTTCGTTTCTTGTCCAGCCGTTGCTGGAAATCAAGTTCGACCCTTATTCCAGCACGCGCTGGTATCCAGCTTGATTCCTGTTTTGACGTCGCATCCAGCTTGCGCTGGGCTTATCGCCAGGTTTTTGTTTCTTACTCCACTTACCGAATCAAACTTTATGAAACTCGTAGACGAAGCAGAAATTGATGTCATTGCCGGCAATGGTGGCGACGGCTGCATTGGCTTCCGCCGCGAGAAGTTCATTCCGTTGGGCGGGCCCGATGGCGGTGACGGCGGCTTCGGTGGCAGCGTATGGATCGAAGCCGACGAGAACATAAGCACCCTGGTGGATTTCCGTCACCAGCGCATCTTCAAGGCGCAGCGCGGCGAGAACGGCATGGGCCAGCAACGTTACGGCAAGGGTGGCGATGACCTGTTCATCAGCGTCCCGGTTGGCACGGCTATCGTCAATGTGGGCACCGACGAGGTGATCGGTGACCTGGTCAGCCATGGTGACCGCTTGCTGGTGGCCAAGGGCGGCAAGGGCGGCCTGGGCAACATGCACTTCAAGAGTTCGGTGACGCGCTCGCCGCGCCGGGCAACCCCGGGCGACGAAGGCGAAGCCCGTACGCTGAAAATGGAGCTGAAGCTGCTGGCAGACGTAGGCCTGCTAGGTTTCCCGAATGCCGGCAAGAGCACCTTCATCCGGGCGGTCTCTGCGGCAACGCCAAAAGTGGCGGATTACCCATTCACCACGCTGTACCCCAACCTGGGCGTAGTCAGCGTGGAGGCGCACCGCAGCTTCGTGATCGCCGACATTCCCGGCTTGATCGAGGGCGCGGCCTATGGTGCCGGCCTGGGCGCGATGTTCCTGCGCCACCTGCAACGCACCGGCTTGCTGCTGCACCTCGTCGACATGGCGCCGATGGAGGGAGGGGTGGAGATTTCGCCGGCCGAACAAGTGCGGGCCATCGAACATGAACTGGAAAAGCACGACCCCGAGCTGCTGCAGAAGCCGCGCTGGCTGGTCTTGAACAAGGCTGACCTGATGTTCGAGGATGAAGCCAGCGTGCGCGCAGCTGAAGTGATCGCCGAGCTGGGCTGGACCCAGCCCTGGTACGTGACCTCCGCGGTATCGCGGGAAGGCACCTGGCCGATCATGAAAGACGTGATGGCCTTCTTTGATCGTCTGAAAGAGGACGAGCAGGAAGCACGCGATGCCGCCGGTTGAGGCTGTCGCCGCACCCACAAAAAACCCGGCGCAGGCCGGGTTTTTCGGTGATGCATGTCGCAACGTATCAGGCGGCTTGCAGGGCCTTGATGCGGGCGGTCAGGCGGCTCTTGTGACGAGCAGCCTTGTTCTTGTGGATCAGGCCGCGCGAACTGAAGCGGTCCAGGATCGGCTGGGCCACGGCAAAGGCAGCCTGGGCGCCAGCGGCGTCGTTGGCATCCAGCGCCTTGAGTACTTTCTTTACGGCGGTGCGCAGCATCGAACGCTGGCCGGTATTGCGCATGTTGCGCACGACAGCCTGCTTGGCGCGCTTCTTGGCGGACTTGATATTTGCCACGGTGGGTATCCTAGGAAATCGTTGGGTGGAGCGGTAATGGACGGAATGCGGAAAAACGAACGCGAAATTATGGGCGATTCAAGGACTTGCGTCAAGCCGTCCGGAGTCCGTGCATGAGCGGCAAGGGACTGTTGCGTTCCACGGCTGTTTTCAGCGCCATGACCTTCCTGTCGCGGGTCTTCGGGCTGGTGCGCGACCAGGTCTATGCCATTACCTTTGGCGCCAATGCGGCCATGGACGTGTTCTTCATCGCCTTCCGCATTCCCAACTTCATGCGGCGGCTGTCGGCGGAAGGCTCCTTTTCCATGGCGTTCGTGCCGGTCCTGGCCGAATACAAGGAACAGCACGGCCCCCAGGCAGTCAAGGAATTGATAGATCGTGTCACTGGCACGTTGGCCGCGGCGCTGTTGGTCTTGACGGCCGTGGTCATGGTTTTCGCCCCGCAGGTTGCCGGTCTGATTGCTTCCAAGTACGCGCCGGGCAGCGAGGGCCACCAGCTGCTTTCGGAACTGCTGCGGATCACCTTTCCGTATGCGCTGTTCATTTCCCTGGCCTCGCTGGTGGGCAGCATCCTCAACAGTTATCAGCGATTCGCGATACCTGCCTTGTCGCCGATCCTGCTCAATCTCTCGATGATTGCCGCTGCCTTGTGGCTGGCGCCCTTGATGGGAGGTTCGGTGATTGCGCTGGGTTGGGGCGTGTTCGCTGCAGGCATCCTGCAGCTGGTTTTCCAGTTGCCAGCGCTGTCAAAACTGGGCCTGTTGCCGCGGCCGCGCTGGGGTGTTGCCCATGCCGGCGTGCGCAAGATCATGAAACTGATGGTGCCGACATTATTCGGCTCTTCGGTGGTGCAGTTCAATCTGCTTTTCAACACGTGGGCTGCCGCATTCCTGCTCAGCGGCAGCGTCAGCTGGTTGTATTACAGCGACCGGCTTCTTGAATTTCCGCTGGGCATGTTCGGCGTGGCCATCGGCTCGGTGATCCTGCCGCATCTGTCCAGTCGCCACGCGGCGACTGATCCCGACGGTTTTTCAAAGGGATTGGACTGGGGGTTCCGGCTTTGCGTGCTGATTGGTGTTCCCGCGTGCCTGGGATTGATCCTGTGCGCCCAGCCCTTGCTCGCTACCTTGTTCCAGTACCACGAGTTCAGTGCATTCGATGTGCGCATGGCAAGCCTGAGCCTGATGGCGCAGTCGACCGCGGTACCTGCGTTCCTGCTGGTCAAGGTGCTGGCGCCCGCCTTCTATGCGCGCCAGGACACGCGAACACCGGTAAAAGCCGCCGTGGTTTCCGTGCTGGTCAATGCCATGTGCACGCTGATGTTTTTCCTCGCGCTGCTCAGCTGGACGGACGCAGGGCAGGCAGCGCTCGCCGGGTCTGGCGGGAGCTATCGCGCCGCCTTGGCGAAGTTGCCCGGTGCACACGCCTTGCTGGCGCTTGCGATTGCCGCTGCAGGTTGGGTGAATGCGCTGCAGCTGGCCTGGTATCTGCGCCGTGCGAAGGTGTATCGCAGGCAACCAGGCTGGGGAAAATGGCTTCGCCAGACCGCGCTCGCCAGCCTGTGTATGGTGATGGTGATAGGGCCACTGTTGTGGCTCTGGCAGGACTGGAGTGCGTGGGCGTGGTGGCAACGCGTCTGGCGTTTGGCCGTGCTCGTTGGATCGGGTGGGGCGGCTTATGCCGTGATGCTGTGGTTGCAGGGCATTCGCCCCCGCGACCTGCGTGGCGCTTGAGTTGCGGTCGCCCGGCTATACTTCATGACTATGAGCAGGCTGTTTCGTGACGTCGATGGCGGGGCGTTGTTCCCGCACGGTAGCGTGGTCTGCATCGGCGCCTTCGACGGTCTGCATTTGGGCCATCGTGCGCTGGTGCGCCATGCGGTTTCCCGTGCCCGTGATCTGGCGTTGCCGGCCGTTGCCTTGAGCTTCGAGCCGCTGCCGCGTGAATTCTTTTCCCGTGAACTCCCGCCGCCGCGTTTGACCCTGCCACGCGGCAAATATCAGGGCCTGCGCGCACTGGGTGCGGACAGCGTGGGCCTGTTGCGTTTCGATGCACGCCTGTCGGCGATGAGCGCGGAAGAGTTCGTGCGCAAGCTGCTGGTAGGCAGACTGGGTGCGCGTGAAGTATGGATCGGCCCGGAGTTCCGTTTTG
Source organism: Pseudoxanthomonas sp. (assembly GCA_040005195.1). GTDB lineage: Bacteria > Pseudomonadota > Gammaproteobacteria > Xanthomonadales > Xanthomonadaceae > Pseudoxanthomonas_A. The sequence goes on along the minus strand of JBDTZK010000155.1, from coordinate 1,539 downwards.
GAAACCGCCGCGGCGGCGACCTTGCGCTGCTGCAGGCGATGGGTACCTAGCTGGATTTCACTGCCGGTGAAATCCAACCGGTGCAGTCGCAGGGTGAGCGCGTGTCCAGCACCCGCATCCGTGAAGCCTTGCGCGGCGGCGACTTCACCGATGCGGCGCGATTGCTGGGGCGCGCCTATTCGATCAGTGGACGCGTGGTGCGTGGTAAGCAGCTTGGTCGTACGCTGTGTTTCCCGACTGCCAATCTGCGTTTTCCCAAGACGCCTGCCTTGTCCGGCATCTATGCGACCTGGGTGCATGGCGTGGGCGAACGACCGTATGCGTCGGTGTCCAGCTTCGGTACCCGCCCCACGGTCGATGGCATCGAGCCCTTGCTGGAAGCGCATTTGTTCGATTTCGATGGCGATCTGTACGGGCGCCATATCGAAGTTGAATTCGTCGCCAAGCTGCGCGATGAACTGAAGTTTCCCGATCTGGCTTCATTGACCGAACAAATGCAACGCGACGCCGAATCCGCGCGCCGCCTCCTTTCCGAACAACGACTACGAGCGACCGCGTGACCACGGATTCCAACCCAACTGATTACAAAGCAACGCTGCAATTGCCCGCCACGGAATTCCCGATGCGCGGCGACCTGCCCAAGCGCGAACCGCACACGCTGGCGCGATGGGAGGCCGACGGCCTTTACGCGCAGCTGCGTGCCAACGCATCGGGCCGCCCGCTGTTCGTGCTGCACGATGGTCCGCCGTATGCCAATGGCGCGATCCACTTGGGGCACGCAGTCAACAAGATTCTCAAGGACATCATCGTCAAGTCGAAATACCTGGCTGGCTTCGATGCGCCGTACGTGCCGGGTTGGGATTGTCACGGACTGCCGATCGAAATCGCGGTCGAGAAGAAGCACGGCAAGGTCGGCGTCAAACTCGACGCCGTGCAGTTCCGCCAGAAATGTCGCGAATATGCCAACGAACAGGTCGACATCCAGCGCAAGGACTTCAAGCGTCTGGGCGTGATCGGCGACTGGGAAAATCCTTATCTCACCCTTGATTTCAAGTTCGAGGCCGATGAGATCCGCGCGCTGGCCAAGATCGTCGCCAACGGGCATCTGTTGCGCGGCGCCAAGCCGGTGCACTGGTGCTTCGATTGCGGGTCTGCGCTCGCCGAAGCCGAGATTGAATACCAGGACAAAGTGTCACCTGCCGTCGACATTGCCTATCGCGTGCGTGACGTGAATGCGTTCGCCGCAGCAATGGGCGTGGTGGTGCCGGCGGAGGTGGAAGTCGCGGTCCCGATCTGGACTACTACCCCGTGGACAATTCCTGCCTCGTTGGCAGTGTCGCTGGGCGCTGATCTGGACTACGTGCTGGTCGAAGGGCCGGCGCACAACGGCAAGCCCCGTTGGCTGGTGATCGCCACGGCATTGGCCGAACAGGCGTTGCAGCGATATGGCGTCTCTGATTTCGTTGCGCATGCGCACGCCAAGGGCAGCGCGTTGGAAGGCCTCGTGCTGGACCATCCCTTCTACGCCGAACGTGACAT
>JBDTZK010000154.1:0-5499 GCA_040005195.1 Pseudoxanthomonas sp. | reverse complement strand
GCAGGTACTGGCCGATGGTGATCATTTCGACGTCATGCGCGCGCAGGTCGCGCAACGTGGCCTGCACCTGCTCCATGGTTTCGCCCAGGCCAAGCATGATCCCGGACTTGGTCGGCACCTGCGGATGCTGCTGCTTGAACTTCTGCAGCAGGGTCAGCGACCACTGGTAGTCGGCACCGGGGCGGACGTTGGTGTACAGGTCGGGCACGGTCTCGATATTGTGGTTGAACACGTCCGGCGGATTGACTGCCAGAATTTCCAGCGCGCGGTCCATGCGGCCCTTGCCACGGAAGTCGGGGGTCAGGATCTCGATGCGGGTACTGGGCGAATGCTCGCGGATGGCAGTGATGCAGTCGACGAAATGCTGGGCGCCACCGTCGCGCAGGTCGTCACGGTCGACCGAGGTCACCACCACGTACTTCAGCCCCATGTCGGCGACGGTTGTGGCCAGGCTGAGCGGTTCACTGGCATCCGGTGGCTTGGGCCGGCCGTGGGCGACGTCACAGAACGAGCAGCGCCGGGTGCAGACTTCGCCCAGGATCATGAAAGTGGCGGTGCCATGCCCGAAGCATTCGTGGATGTTGGGGCAACTGGCTTCTTCACAGACCGTGACCAGGCGGTTTTCCCGCAGCTTGGCTTTGAGCCGGGCCACCGAACCATCGCTGGGGATGCGCACCCGTATCCACGAAGGCTTTCGCAGCACTGGCGCCTCCAGGAACTGCACCGGCGAGCGCCCAATCTTGTCACCGCCCATCTGTTTGACGCCGGTTTCCAGCGAAGGCGCTGCCGCCGCAGAGGTCACGACTTGCAGGGGAATCAAGCGGGCATTGGGGGGAGTGCTCATGGGCCAATTCTATCCCCTCTGTGTCCACCTCGCAGTTGCGCCGTGACCAGCAGCGTGAGAAACAGCGATCCATGCAAGGCGAGCACGCGGTTGTGAGGTTGCTGCAGGAACAGGCTGATGCCCGTTGGCGCCGATGGCGCAGGACACAGGCACGCCAAGGGCACTCACTAGCAATCTGACCGGCAAGGATTACCTGGTCGACGCTGCCAACACGAGTGGATGAAGCCGGCGTGGCCTGTTTGACATCGCATTCACCGACCAGGGTCAGTGCGCGCTGCCGGACTACGCGCATTGCGGCGCTGTGTTCCGGAAGACGGGCCAGCCATCGGGACGCGCGGCGGGCCAAAACAATCAGACATAAAAAAGCCCGCAATGGCTAGGCCAATGCGGGCTTGCTCCCTCCCCCACGTCGGGATGCGGGCGCACTGTGAATCAGCGTTCAGGGTTCTGCACGCTGCACTGCAAAACAGCACCCACCGGTTTAGTAGCAAGTCTTGCGCACCGGATTAGCGATAACGGTTACAACCCTTGCAGGACGGGAAGTCACATGCCGCCATCGTGATCCCACCCCCCAAACGTGCATCCACGCACAGATTGATCGATGGAAAACTGAATAGGCCACACAGCGTGACAGCGCGCACATCATCGCAATGGGTAGGCCCAATTTCAGGTCCAATTTCAGGTCCAATTTCTGGCCCGTCCAGGACCGAAGTCCAGGCAGGGATCAGGGCGAGGGAGGTTGCGCGCCACACCACGGCCTGGCACGCACCAGGTGCTGGCCCTCTGCAACTCCAGGCCAGTGCTCAGCACGCCCCACTGGGCATACGAGCTGCCGGAACGATCCTGGCCGCGCAGCCGCAATCCGCCTTTCAGGTTGAAGCGATCATTGCTGGCATAGACGCGGTCCAGCGCCTAGGTGTCCTTGCACCGCTGCACACGTCCCTGCCCCCCGGCCTGCCAACCATCGAACCGCTTGAACACCCACTTGGGGCATTTCTTCTCTCGCGAGACCAAGGACAGCAGAAAGCCAACGTCCTTCATGGTCACGCCTGCGTTGTCTTCGGCCGCCACGCGCATGTTCGCCTTCTCGCCGTTGACCCGGAACGAGCCGCTGCCGATTTCGCCCTTGGCATCGCGCTTCACATCGCCACTCAACACGCCGCTGCTGCCATCGATACGCAGATGCTCATTGGCCAGGTAACGGTTGTAGACGCGCAGGTCGGACATGCGTGCGCCCTTGAAGAACAGATGCGCCTTGAGCCAATCGCGCACCGTGGCCAGGCCTTCTGGCCTGCGACCAGATCAAGATGCAGATCGCGGCCACCAACGCGCGTGCGTGGCGGCGGCGCTATTCCATCTCCGGATTACGCAATGGCTTGAGCTTGGAAAGATCCGAGTGGCCTTCGATCAGCGCGACCTGCGCCTCGATCTGCGCCCGGATGCGCGCATCGACCGGCGCCTTGTCCTGTTGCAAGGGTCGCCGGTAGGCGCGGATCGCCGCCGGTTTATTACCCAGGCGCACATAGGCATTGTCGAGTTCGATGCCGATGCTGGCCGACTGCGGGAAAAACTTGGCCACTTCTTCCAGACGTCGAGCGACCAGCGCCCAGTCGTCGCCGTTTTCCTTGTAGATGTACTCGAATACCTTGCCGCCGATGCCTGATGCGCGGGTACGCGGCAACACCTGGCGACCGTGCCAGACCTCCGCGAATCCGAACTGCGCGACAGGCTGCAGGCCCTGGAACACCACCTTCGGATCCCAATCCCATGACGGCCACGGCCGATGATCGGAACGCGTATAGATAAAATAGCCCTCGTACACACCGTCCACGTTGCGGTCTTCCAGACTCTCCACACGACGGCGGTAGTTGAACCGGGCCGCGCGCATCTGTTCCTCGCCTACCCAGTAGTTGGAATACAACGGTTTTCCGCTGGGCTTGATCACTTGATCGTGAAAGGCACGCAGTTCGCCGAAACGCTGACCCAGGTCCAGGCCCTCGTTGCCGAAGTATTGCCAGGCGTTGTCGCTGCCACCGACCAGTTCGTTGTGGTATTCCCAGGCGCGCTTCTCACCGAGGGTCATCGCTACCGCGCCTATCAGCAGCACTGCCACCACGGCGGTGCGCGCGAATGATTCCAGCGTGCGTGCACGCAAGGCCCACGCCTGCGCGACCGCTGCACCCGCAGGAATGCACAGCACCACAATCAGCGGCATGGCATGGCGAACCCCGCCCCAGATGCCTTCGGACCCCAGCAATGCGGCGGCGTAGAACACGGACCCGCCCAACACGCTGCACAACACCCATCGCGCCTCGCGATTCAAGCGTTCGCCCCACAACATCGCCAGGCCGAGCAATGACAACAGCCACAATGCCAGCGGCACTTTGGAAAGCATGATCAACGGCCAGCTGAACCACGGCGCGTGTCCTTCGTAGACTTTCCCCCACACCACATGCTGACTGATGCCGCGACCTTCCACGCCGGTGCGCACCGTGTCAGCCAGCCCCCACAGATAGCTGCGCGGTAACAACTGCAGATGATCGGCCAAGCCGATGCCATCGCGCCAATGCGAAAGGTTGAGGTCGGCGATCTTGTCGGCCATGGCGCGATTGAAACCATCATTGCCATCGACACCGGCGTGGAACTGGAATCCGTACTGCGCCCACAACACCGCAACGCCCAACAGTCCGGCCAACGCCAGTTTGCCCAGACGTGCGAAAGCGATACGCGCCGATTGCCGACGCCACGACCACAGCGCCGCCGCCGCCAACACCAGCGCGATACCGGCGATACCGGGCAAGGCCGAATGTTTCGCGCCCAGCGCCAGGCCCAGTGCAATACCGAAACCGCCCACCCAACGCCAGCGCCAATCCGCAGCCAGCAGGCCACCGGCCACCGCGGCGATCAGCAACGTCAGGCCCAAGGGAAGATCGGTCATCACCACGGGCAAATGAGCGGCGATGGTCGGCTCGATGGCCAGGAACGCCAGACTGCCCGCCGCCCACGCCAGCCCGAATGCGCGCCACAACAGCAGGCCAAGAACGAAGATCAGCGCCGCATGCAACGACCACATGGCGATGCGGGCGCGGTGCTGCGCGCGCGCCGCATCGTTGTCGAAGAACATGGTTTCCTCGACCAGATCGCGCTCCTGCAACTTTTCCTTGAGCGCGGGCGTGGGGCGCAATTTGAAATCGTCCGGCATGGCCGCGCCCACCCAAAGCTTGGCCAAGGGTGGATGCTCGGGATTCAGACGGAAATCGCCACTACGCACGTAGGACACGCCGGCCACGATATGCCAGGGCTCATCGACGGTGAACGAGTCGAGGCGCGTCCCCAAGTGCGAACGGAATACGCCCAGTGCCACCAGGGCCAGCAACAACAACACGCCCAGCGCGCGATGCATAACGCTGCCCTGCGGACCCCACGATGATTCGTGCGACATATCCAGGCTTCCCCACGAGGATTCAGAAGAAGCAACGTGGGCGCAGCCTGACAGCGGCCAATGAGCGATGGTTGCCGCGCGCTTTCAAGAACGCCTGCACGACGACCAGGATCTCCTGTGAAAGAGCAGATTCCTCGCTACGCCCGGTATGACATTCGAATTGTCCAGAGTTCCATCAAGCCGCTTGCATCACCTTGTGCGTGCGGCGCTGGCGTACGGCTTGTGCCAAGCGCGTCAGTACGGTCACGGTCTGGTCCCAGTCGATGCAACCGTCGGTAATGCTCTGTCCGTAGATCAGGGGTTGCCCGGGCACCAGGTTCTGCTGGCCGGCGACCAGGTTGCTTTCTACCATCACGCCGATGATGCGCGTTTCCCCCGCTTCCATCTGTCGGGCAAGGTCTTCGATGACGGCGGGCTGGTTGTCGGGATTCTTGCCGCTGTTGGCATGGCTGGCATCGACCATCAATCGCGCGGGCAGACCGGACTTGGCCAACACCTGACTGGCCGATTCGATATGCGCGGCATCGAAGTTGGGCGCCTTGCCGCCGCGCAGGATCACATGGCAATCGGGATTACCCGCGGTCGCTGCAATCGCCGAACGCCCGTCCTTGGTCACCGCCAGGAAATGATGCGGATGCGACGCCGCGCCCACCGCATCGACTGCGATCTTGATGTTGCCATCGGTGCCGTTCTTGAAACCGACCGGACACGACAGGCCGGAGGCCATTTCACGATGCACCTGGCTTTCAGTGGTGCGCGCGCCGATCGCGCCCCATGCCACCAGATCGGCGATGTACTGCGGCGAGATGATGTCCAGATATTCGCATCCCGCCGGCAAACCAAGGCGGTTGATGTCGCGCAACAACCGGCGCGCCAGACGCAGGCCCTGGTTGATGTTGAAGCTGCCGTCCAGGCCAGGGTCGTTGATCAATCCCTTCCAGCCCACGGTGGTGCGCGGCTTCTCGAAATACACGCGCATGATGATTTCCAGTTCCCCACCCAGCGCATCGCGCAACGGGCGCAGACGTTGCGCGTATTCGAGCGCGGCGACGGGATCGTGGATTGAACAGGGACCGACCACCACTGCAAGCCGGTCATCCTGACCCTGCAGAATCGCGTGCAGCGCTGCGCGCGCCTGGGCGACGGTTTCCGACACGGGATCGTCACAGGGCAATTCAGCGATCACTTCCGCCGGTGTGTTCAGGGCTTCGAT
>JBDTZK010000153.1:0-5508 GCA_040005195.1 Pseudoxanthomonas sp. | reverse complement strand
ACACATCCTGTGTCTACGGAAACGGCGCACATCCATGTGCGCCGCCCCTGCGGGGTTTGTCCCGGCCCACTTGCCGCGTCTCACGGGTATTGTCAAAAGCGTAGAGCAAGAGAAAGAAAAGAACGAAGCAAGCAAAGCAAGAAACCCTGCATCAATCAACCAACAGGCCACCACATCTCCATGAACTTCTTCGAGCACCAGGCCAAGGCGCGCAGCAGTTCCACGCGGATGGTGGTGCTGTTCACGCTCGCCGTAGGAGGCATCGTGTTGGTGGTGGATCTGGCGGTGCTGTTGCTGCTGGGGAGGCAACTCGGCAGCACGGGTGGTGTCGTGGGCCTGCTTTTGATCACTACCCTGGGCACGCTGGCGGTGATTGGATTGGGCTCGATGTACCGCATGGCATCGCTGCGAAGTGGCGGCGAGTCCGTTGCCTTGCAGATGGGCGGCACGCAAGTCCCCGAAAACACGAATGATCCGAAGTTACGGCGCCTGCGTAATGTGGTCGAGGAAATCGCAATTGCTTCGGGCGTGCCGGTCCCGAAGCTCTACGTGATGGAGCACGAAGCGGCAATCAATGCGTTCGCTGCCGGCTATTCGCCTTCCGATGCCGCGGTCGCGGTGACGCGCGGTGCGCTGGACCGATTGAATCGTGACGAGCTGCAGGGCGTCATCGCCCATGAATTCAGCCATATCCTCAATGGCGACATGCGCCTGAACATCCGCCTGATGGGCACTTTGTTCGGCATCATGATGCTGAGCATCGTCGGTCAACGCGTGCTGATGTACGGACGCGGTGGCGGCAAGAACGGTGGTGCGATTCTGGGTGTTGCGCTCGTGGCCCTGATCGTGGGAAGCATTGGCGCTCTCTTCGGCCGCATGATCAAGGCCGGCGTCAGCCGCCAGCGGGAATTGCTGGCCGATGCATCCGCAGTTCAGTTCACCCGCCAGACCGTCGGCCTGGCCGGTGCATTGAAGAAGATCGGTGGTCTGCACGAAGGTTCGCAGCTCACCGATAAGGCCAAGACCGAAGAGGTCAGCCACATGCTGTTCGGCGAAGGGCTGTCCATGGCGGGCATGTTCGCAACCCATCCGCCGCTGTTGGAGCGTATCCGTCTGCTGGACCCTTCCTTCAACGCACAGCAATTGCAGCAGCTCGCCGCAGGCTGGCAATCCGCGCCACCCGATGGCATGCGGGAAGACATTGCCCTGGGCCTGGCGGGCAACGTACCGCCGCCCTTGCCGTCGGAGTCACGGCAGATCAACGTGACCCCGCCGATGGTCGTCGCCCAGGTTGGTGCACCGGAGGAAGATGATTACCGACGCGCCGGCAGCATCGTCGAATCGCTGGCGCCTGAACTGCGCACGCTGGCCGCGCAACGCGAAAGCGTAATGCCGTTATTGCTCGCACTACTGGTCGATGGCAATCCGGCGATCTCGGCAAACCAGCGCATCGAAGTCTCGGCGCGCCTGGGCGAATCAGTGGCCACCCAGGCATGGTCCTTGCACGAACAGGCGCTGGCCACCTTGCACCCCATGCTTCGCCTGCCGTTGGCGGCGCTTGCGTTCCCCGTGCTGCGTTTGAGGCCCCGGCCCGAACTGGACATATTCCTGGCCGTGGTACACGCCATGGTGCATTCGGATGGCAAGGTTTCGCTGTTCGAATATTGTCTGGGCAAGCTGCTGGAGGTGCAGGTGCGCGAATCGCTGGACCCGGCGCGACACGCGCGTTTCGGTCGGCGCAAGCCCGGCAACGTCAAACAGGAATTTTCCACACTGCTGGCTGTGGTCGCGCAATCCGGCAACCACGACCGGATGGCGGCACAACATGCCTATCTGAGTGGACTGCAACGCGTATTGCCGCGCGATCACCTGCCTTACGTGCCGCCCATGGACGGCGTGCTGGCGCTGGAAAACGTATGGGAAGGACTGGACGCGCTGGATCCGCTGGCCAAACAGGTGATGGTGGAAGCAATCACCGCCGCGATCAGCCACGACGGGCGTGTCAGCGTGGCCGAGTCCGAATTGTTGCGCACCATTTGCGGCGTATTGCATTGCCCGTTGCCGGCGATGCTGGAGCGTGGCTGAGTCTTCGCGCTAGCGCGTGCGGCTGGACCCTCAGGACGCGAGCGGCACCTTGCCCAGCACCAGGTCGGACGCGCGTTCGGCAATCATCATCGTCGGCGCGTTGGTGTTGCCACCGATCAGTGTGGGCATGACCGAGGCGTCAATCACGCGCAGTCCTTCCACGCCCTTGACGCGCAGTTGGCTGTCGACCACTGCGCTGTCGTCGCTGCCCATGCGGCAGCTGCCGACGGGGTGGTAGACGGTTTCGGCCTTGTCACGGATGAATTCCACCAGTTCGCGATCGGAAAGGTCGTTGCGCGCGGGCTGTATCGGTGCGCCGCGGTAGGCATCGAACGCCTGCTGTGCGAACAACTCGCGTGACAACTTGGCGCACTCGACCATCATCTTCAGGTCGAAGCCTTCTTCGTCGCTCAGGTAGTTGGCTTCGATCCGCGCATCGGCGCGGGGATCAGCGCTGTTGAGGCTGATCCTGCCGCGGCTGCGCGGGCGCAGGAAGCAGGCGTGCAACGTGTAGCCGTCGCCCTTCAGCCGGTTGCGGCCGTGGTCGTCCAGCATGGCCGGCACGAAATGCAACTGGATGTCCGCGCGTTCATCGGGGGCAAGCGAGGACCGCAGGAAGCCACCGGCTTCGGCGATGTTGCTGCTGCCCGGACCACTGTGACCCTGCAGGTAGTAGCGCCAGGCGATGGAGAGGTCGGTCAGGCGGTCGTAGGTGACGCGCTGGGTGGAATGCTGCAACGTGCAAAGGTCCAGGTGGTCCTGCAGGTTGCGACCCACGCAGGGTGAATCCACCACCACGTTGATGCCATGTGCTTTCAGGTGATCGGCCGGTCCGATGCCGGACAGCATCAGCAACTGTGGCGAATTGACCGCACCACCGCTCAGCAATACTTCGCGCTCGGCGCGCACCTGCGTTTCCTGGCTGCCACGTGCGTAGTCCACGCCGACCGCGCGTCCGTTTTCCAGCACGATGCGTCGCACCAGTGCGCCGGTGATCACGTGCAAATTAGGGCGTGACTTTGCCGGCTGCAGGTAAGCGACTGCAGAGGAGCAGCGCGCGCCATCCTTCTGCGTGACCTGGTACAGGCCGACCCCCGATTGCGATGGCCCGTTGAAGTCATCGTTATGCGTGAAGCCCGCTTGCTGGCCGGCCTGGATGAACACTGATGACAACGGATTGGTATAGCGCAGGTCTGATACATGCACGGGGCCGTCGCCGCCATGCATGGCATCTTCGCCACGCGAGTTGTGTTCGGAACGCTTGAAGTAGGGCAGGGCGCTGTTCCAATCCCAGCCGTGGGCGCCACCGGCGGCCCAATCATTGTAGTCAGCGGCGACGCCACGGATGTAGCACATGGCGTTGATGGAGCTCGAACCGCCCAGCACCTTGCCGCGTGGCCACCACAGGCGGCGCCCGTTGAGATGTGGTTCGGGCGCGGTGTCGTAGTTCCAGTTCACGCCTTTCTGCCCGACCAGCTTGGCCAATCCTGCGGGCATGTGGATGAAGGGATGCCAGTCGCGTGGGCCGGCTTCCAGCAGCAATACCTTCAGGGTGGGGTCTTGGGAAAGGCGATGGGCCAGCACGCAGCCGGCAGAACCGGCGCCGATGATGATGTAGTCGTACACGCGCACGCCTGTTGCGGAAGTCTGGCGAAGCTAGCCGTGGGTGGTAGAGCAAATGCTCTGCGTGCGGACACGTCGGGTAAGCGATTGAAGGCGGGTGCGCAACACCTGCAAAAGCGCTGGCGATGTTGCAGTGCATCGGATACCGTGCGCGCTCAACCGTATGGAAATGTCACCGATGCAGTCGACCGAAGGCCGGGTACACAGCGGCGAGCTGCATGCGGTGCTGCTGTCGTTCGTGTACTTCTTCTGCGTGCTGGCCGCCTATTACGTGATCCGTCCGGTACGCGAACAGCTGTCGGCCGCAGTCGGCTCCACCCAGTTACCCTGGTTTTACGGCGCGACCTTCATCGCCACGCTGGCGCTGACGCCGGTTTTCGCCGCGCTGGCTTCGCGCTGGCCGCGCCGGGTGCTGGTGCCGGTGGTGTACATATTTTTCATCGCCTGCCTGTTGGCCTTTATCCCGGCCTTTAGCCATGTGGGTCTGCTCAGTCCGCGCGTCCTGGGTATGGTGTTCTTCGTCTGGGTCAGCGTGTTCAACCTGATCGTGGTGTCTGTGTTCTGGATTTTCATGTCCGACATCTGGAGTCTGGATCAGTCGAAGCGGCTGTTCCCGATCATCGCCGTCGCGGGCACGTTGGGTGCGCTGGCCGGACCCGCGCTGACCCGCTCCCTGGTCGATGTAATCGGCGTGGCGCCGCTGCTGGTGGTGTCGGCCAGCTTGCTGGGTATCGCCACGGTCTGCGTGGTGTTGTTGGGCCGCTGGGCGCGCGTGCATGGCGCGCGTCGGCACGAAGCCGGTCACGAGGACGCGGTCGGCGGCGGGATGTGGGACGGGCTGAAACAGATATTCGCCGACCCCTTCATACGCGGCATGGCCGTGCTGCTGCTGCTGGCCGACGGCATAGGCACGGTCAACTACGCGCTGATGATCGATTACTCGGGCGCGACCTTTGCCGACGCGGCAGCGCGCACGCGCTTTCATGCCGACGTGGATCTGGTCGCGAACCTGCTGACGGTGATCGTGCAGGTGACCGTGACCCGCTGGCTGCTGCCACGAAGCGGCCCGGGCATGCTGATCATGCTTTGGGCGTCGATGAGCATTGCGGTGCTGCTGGTCGTGGTGTTTTCTTCCGATCCTCATGCGCCGCTATTCACCATGCCCTTGCTGCTTGGGCCGGTGGCGCCGACCGTGTTGGCTTTGATCGTCAGTCGGGGCCTGGCCTACGGCATGGCCGAGCCGGCGCGACACAGCCTGTATACCCGGGTGCCGCGCAACGTGCGCTACAAGGGCCAGGACGCGGTCGATACCGCCGTGTGGCGTTTCGGCGACGTGATCATTGCCACCGGTATGAATGGCCTGAAGTCGCTTGGCATGACGATTGGCGGCTTTGCTGGCCTCAGTGCGCTGGCAGCATTCCTGGCCGCGGGTGTCGGCTGGAAGCTGTGGAGGCGTGTGGAAGCGGTGTCCGAACCGTCCACGGCCAAGAAGAACTGACGCGGCGCCTGCCTTTTGACGCGTTGCGGTGTCCCGGAACCGACGCAAGCTGCCGACCATCCGCCGAGCCGGAGTAGCGCCATGAGCCGCGGCCGCAGATTTATCGTTGGCTCGCTTGCCACTTCCGTCTGTGTCGCCTTGCCTGGTTGCACGCTCCGTCGCACCTGACGGTGCTACGCCCTTAGTGGGGAAAGTCGCTGCGTATCCTTGTGCTGGGTGACAAGCATCGTTCGGATGCGGTGACGGACACTTCTGTCTGTTTTCCCGCATCCAGCCCTCGGCGGCACCGTGGATATCCATTG
>JBDTZK010000152.1:0-5519 GCA_040005195.1 Pseudoxanthomonas sp. | reverse complement strand
CACGAATAGAGCGTACGCGGCCGCATTCCTTTAGGTCGTATCCGCCCAATGCACTCACAGCCCGGGTAAATTCGCCCACAGAAATGAGCTCCAGGAACTCGGGCAGCAGTGGGCTGCGTGCGGGCACGATGAGCTCATAGCGTTCGGACGCGAGCGGCACAAAGTCAAGGCCGAATGAGCGGGCGGCAGCCTCTATTCCCAACCCGGCGTCAGCATCGCGTAGGCAGCGTAGGTCCGCTCCTTCTGCACGTTGCCCCATTGCGGGTCGGACAGGTTGCGCGGTGTGATCTGCCCATAGCAGCAGTTGTAGTAAGGAATCGCCGCGCCGTGGATGTCCTGGTAGCTGTTCGGGAAGCCGAGTGCGGTGGCAAGCACGGGCGAATAGAAAGATCCGGGCGTGTTAGCGCTACCACGATAGAAATTATCAAACGTGATCAAGTTGGTCAGGCTGGAATTGACTGTGCCGTTAAGGTTCAGGCCGGGCAACTGGCCGGCTGGCACCGCCCAGTCCTGCATCCAGGTCTGGAACACCGGCTGCCAGTCGTAGCCGGTGTCGATGCTGTGCGCATCGCGGTCGGTGACGCGCACGCCGACCTTGAAGGAATCGAAGAAGCCGGTGTCGAAGCTGTGCTTCAGGTCAGCGCGCCAGGCGACCTCGTCCGCCTCGTTGTCGTCCTGGTGATCCATCGTGAACCCCCAGTAGTAGTTGGCGGGGTTTCCGGTGAACTGGTTGTCGACGCCGATCCGCGGCACGCCGCCGCTCAGGTCCACGTCGATATAAGGCACGTTGAGGCCCAGCGACACCGTGGAGTCCAGCGAGCGGGTGTCGGCCTTGATGTACTGCAGGTCGGTGGTCAGTTCCGTCCTGTCGCTGAAAGCCCATTTCAGACCGAACGAATAGTCGCTGGTCTTGGACTTGCGGTGCGACGCGCGGATGTCCGTGCCCATCGGGATGTCGCCGTTGGACCGCAACCGGCCCGACACGAAGACATTGCCATCCAGCTCGTACGGCTGACTGGCATCCACGCGCACCTGCAGCGGATCGTTGGAGACGAAGATCGCGTCTTCGTACCAGAGTTCGTCGTAATTGCTCTGGAAGGCGGTGGCGAACATTTCCAGCGTGTCGCTGGGGCGCCACTGCAGGGCGACATAAGCACCCTGGCGCTCGCGCTTGTACTCAAGCTTGCGCCAGTCGGCGCCGCGCGGCAGCCACAGCTGCTCGTTGGTGCCGTCGTTGTTGAGGTCGGTGTTGGCGGTGTTGAAGAACGGCCGCACGAACATGCCGTCGGTACGCGTCGCCAGTTCCGAATGCGCCAGGTCAACCAGGATGCCGAATTCGCCGGCATCGGTGTCCCAGCGGTTGCTGTAGAGGATCGAGCCAGCCGGGTGCACTTTTTCGGCGAAGTCGCCCCTGTTCACACTCATGGACATGCCGAACTTGCTGCCTTCAAAGTCGAACGGCATGAAGGTGCGCAGGTCGACGCTGCCGCCGAGGCCGCCTTCGATCATGTCGGCTTTCTGGTTCTTGTACACGTCCACGCCGGCCATCAACTCGGAAGGCACGTCCTGGAAGCTGAGGCCGCGGCCACCGGAGGCTGAAAAGCTGTCGCGGCCGTTCAGTTCGGAACGCACCTGGGTCATGCCGCGCACCTGCACGCCGCCGCCTTCTGCCGAGAAGTGCTCCGGATCGCCTACCGACAGAAATCTGTCAATGGTCACGCCGGGAATACGCGACAGAGTTTCGGTGACACTGCGGTCGGGCAGCGCGCCGATATCCAGGGCAGTCACCGAATCGACGAAGGTATCCGCATCGCGCTTGATGTCCTGAGCCTTGTAGACCGAGGCGCGGATGCCGGTGACCACGACCTTGTCCAGATCAGTAGTCTTGGCCTCTTCCGGGGCAGGCGCAGTCTGTACGGCTTCCTGCGCATGGGCGGTTGTCGCGAGTATCGCGGCAATACCGATGGCGACGGCTGAACGACGGAAATTGCAGGCAAGGGCTGACTGCGCGGCACGATTGAACGTGCGGCTCTGACGCGTTGACATGGTTGTTCCCTCCCAGGACACCTGTACTACGGATGATCTTGATTTGATTGTGGCGTGGCGAACCAGAGGGTTCGCCGTGCGGGTGTTGCGCCGGGTCAAGCCAGTGCCTGGCGTGATGCAGCCAGACCACTTGCTGTCCCCGCAGTGGTACTCATGTCGCTTTTTCTGCTTCGATCCGGAGCTTAGTGGCTGGCCACATGCCGCACCAATGAAATATTCACTTCGATATATATCGTTTTTAATATATGTCAATTGTCCCAGGAGACAATACGTATGGCGCCGTCCGCTTATGTGTATTGCAGGTGGAAAGCAAATGCGATGGCGCGTGTTGACGACATGGCCCGGCGGCAGGCCATGCGGACACACCCGCCGCAGCGCTGGTCATCAGTCTTCTTGCGGCCGGGGGTAAATCTTCCTTGCGGTGTCGCGGATGGCCTGCAGCACCTTCTCCACCGCAGGTGACCGCAATTGGCCACGGCGACTGACGATGCCGAAGTACTCCATGCGCACGCCGAGCTCGATGGGCAGTACGCACATCTGCCCGGTCTGCAGGTAAGGCGCCACCGATTCAGCCGGCAGGGCCGTCAGCATGTCGCTGTGGCGCAGCAGATGGATAATCACCGGCAGGGACGAAGTCTCGGTGATGTTATGCGGGGCCGACAGGCCATGCTCAAGGAATACGGCGTCCAGGCGCGTTCGCACCACGCTGGCGGCCGGCGGCATGATCCAGCCGTACTCGGCCAGGTCGGCATGTCTGAGCGCCGCGCGGCCGACCAGCGGATGGTCGGCCCGCACGATCACCGAATGCGGCTCATCGGCCAATGGTTCGAAGTCCAGCTCACCCGCCCCTTCAGGCCCAAGGATGCGGCCAATGACAATGTCCAGTTGTCCATCCAGCAGCTTGGCCACCAGCGGCCGGCTGTAATCCATTTCGACCCGGATCAGGATGTCGGGAAATTCACTCTTCACTGCCGCGATGGCCTGTGGCACCAGGTTGGTACCGGGATTGACCACCGTACCGATGGACGCCTGGCCCATGCGGCCACTGCGCAATGCCGCGATCTCGTCGTGCGCGCGGCCGATCTCTGACAAGGCAGACCGTGCGCGGCGGATCAGCACCTGTCCGTACCAGGTGGGTTCCACCCCGCGCGCGTGGCGATCGAACAGCGGCACGCCGAGCATGCTTTCCATTTCCGCCAGCAGCTTGGAAGCAGCCGGCTGTGTCATGTTGGCTGCCGCGGCGGCGCGCAGCACGGAACGCTGCTCATGCAGGTGCAACAACAACAACAGATGACGCGTCTTCAGGCGCGAGGCATTTGACCAGTGTGTTGTCGTTTGGATCATGCGGCTGCTCCCATAGTGCAATCTTCGACCTATTCACTCAAGGAATAGAATATGGAAAAAATTTCATTTGTAGAATATAGCTTCGACGGCAACGCTATGCCCTGTCCATCTCCCGCGCGCCCTTCATCCGGGCGGAACAGGGGCCGGGCAACACATGGCAGGCCTCGACGTAACGCCCGTGATGGGGCGAACCCGCAGCCGCCACCCCATCGCTGCAGGCCGGGAGGGCCCATGGCACACGCTGACCCCACCGGCATCGTCTGCTGGTTGCTGCAAACGCCCCACTGCCAGGCCCCGGCATGAGTAACAGGCTGGAGGGAAAGGTCGCGCTGGTCACCGGTGCTGCCAACGGCATCGGTGCGACCACGGCACAGCTGTTCGCCGCGCAAGGCGCGGAAGTCTTCGGACTGGACTGCAACGCGCCGACGGCGCCGGATGCGCACGTGCACTATCTGCTGGCCGATGTCACCGACGGTGATGCGGTCACCAAGGCGGTCGCAGGGGTTGTCGCGCAGCATGGACGCGTCGACGTGCTGGTCAACAATGCTGGCGCGGATCTGTTCTCCGAACCGCTTTCGCTCACTGATGAAGACTGGGAGCGCTGCCTGTCGTTGAACCTGAAGGGCGCCTGGAACGTGACGCGCGCGGTGTTGCCTTCGATGCTGGCACAGGGTGCAGGCGCCATCGTCAACATCGCCTCAGTGCACGGTCACAAGATCATCCGTGGTGCGTTCCCCTACCCGATCGCCAAGCATGCCTTGATCGGCATGACCCGTTCGCTGGGCATCGAGTACGCGGCGCGGGGTATCCGGGTGAATTCCATTTCCCCTGGGCTGATCCTGGTGCCGCGTATCGAAGCCTGGTTCGAGCGCGAGCCCGGCAAGCGCGAAATGCAGACCGACCTGCTGCCGCCCAAGCGCATCGGCACGCCAGAGGAAGTGGCCTACACCGCCCTATTCCTGGCCAGCGACGAAGCCCGCTTCATCAATGCCACCGACATCCTGATCGATGGCGGTCGCTCGCAGCTCTATCACGAGTGACCGAATCCATGCCCGCACCCGCCCACTGCCCGTTCCAGCTTCCGCTGATTGCCATCCTGCGCGGCATACGCCCGGAAGAATCACTGGCGCATGTGCAGGTGTTGGTGGAAGCAGGCTACGACGCCATCGAGATTCCATTGAATTCGCCGGACTGGGCCAACAGCATCGGCGCGGCAGCCCGCGAATTCGGTGCACACGCCTGGATCGGTGGTGGCACTGTGCTGCGCAACGAAAACGTCGACACGCTGGTCCAGCTGGGCGCGCGTTTCATCGTCACCCCCAATACCAACCCTGCACTCATCCGCCATGCGGTCAGTTGCGGGCTGCAGGTGGCTGCGGGTTTCGCCACCCCCAGCGAAGCGTTCGCTGCGCTGGATGCTGGCGCACAGATGCTCAAGCTGTTCCCCGCTGCCACCTATGGAACGCAACACGTGCGCGCGTTGCGCGCCGTGCTGCCGCCCGTCCCCTTGTTCGTCGTCGGTGGCGTCACGCCGCTCAACCTTGCCGATTTCCTCTCCGCCGGCAGTAGCGGCGCGGGCATCGGCGGCGAACTCTACAAACCCGGCCAACCGACCAGTCGCACGCGCGAAAACGCGATCGCCTTCCGGCAGGCCTTTCTGGAAGCTACCCCATGAAAATCGTGCGCCTCAGCACCTACCACGCTGCCCCGCGCTGGCTGTTCTTAAAGATCGAAACCGACGAAGGCATCAGCGGCTGGGGCGAACCGGTCATCGAAGGCCGTGCACGCACGGTGGAAGCGGCAGTGCATGAACTCGGCGACTACCTGATCGGCAAGGACCCGGCACGCATCAACGACCTGTGGCAGACAATGTATCGCGGTGGCTTTTACCGCGGCAGCGCCATCCTGATGAGCGCCATCGCCGGCATCGACCAGGCCCTGTGGGACATCAAGGGCAAGGCATTGGGCGTACCGGTGTACGAACTGCTGGGCGGACTTGTGCGCGACCGCATGAAGACCTATCGCTGGGTCGGTGGCGACCGGCCTGCCGATATCATCACGCAGATCCGCGACTACCAGGCACAGGGCTTCGATACCTTTAAATTCAACGGTACCGAAGAGCTGAAACT
>JBDTZK010000151.1:0-5522 GCA_040005195.1 Pseudoxanthomonas sp. | reverse complement strand
CGCCGAATCCGGGCTGCTCAACCTGGTGGGTGGCTGCTGCGGCACCACGCCCGCGCATATCAAGGCGATTTCCGAGGCCGTGGCTGGTCTCGCACCGCGCAGACTGCCGCAGATTTTGGAGTTAGCCGCGTGATGCTTACCCAAAATACGCATACCCTAACCCTTCTCCCGCTTGCGGGGGAAGGTGGCGCGCAGCGCCGGATGGGGGCACGCCGTACCGTTGGTTTTCATGCTTTCCCCCCATCCGCCCTACGGGCACCTTCCCCCGCAAGCGGGAGAAGGGAGAGAGGTCAAACAGCATGAGTACCGCAACCCGCCACACCCGCCTCTCCGGACTTGAGCCGCTGGTCATTACCCCTGACCTGTTGTTCATCAATGTCGGTGAGCGCACCAACGTCACTGGTAGCGCGCAGTTCAAGAAACTGATCAAGGAAGGACGATTCGAGGAAGCAGTCGACGTCGCACGCCAGCAAGTGGCCAGCGGTGCGCAGATCCTCGACGTCAACATGGATGAAGGACTGATCGACTCCGAAGCTGCGATGGTGCGCTTCCTCAACCTGATCATGTCCGAGCCCGACATCGCGCGTATTCCGGTGATGGTGGATTCATCGAAGTGGAGCGTGATCGAAGCTGGCCTGAAGTGCCTGCAGGGCAAGAGCGTGGTCAATTCGATCTCACTCAAGGAAGGAGAAGACGCCTTCATCCAGCACGCACGCAAGGTGCTGCGCTATGGCGCCGCTGCCGTGGTCATGGCCTTTGACGAGGATGGACAAGCAGACACCTGCGCGCGCAAGGTCGAGATCTGCACCCGCGCCTACAAAGTGCTGACCGAACAGGTCGGCTTCCCGCCGGAAGACATTATCTTCGACCCGAATATCTTCGCGGTCGCCACCGGCATCGAAGAGCACGACAACTATGCGGTCGACTTCATCGAAGCCACCCGCATCATCAAACAAACCTTGCCGGGCGTGCATATCTCCGGTGGCGTGTCCAACGTGTCGTTCTCGTTCCGCGGCAACGAGCCTGTGCGCCAGGCGATCCATTCGGTCTTCCTGTACCACGCGATCAAGGCCGGTATGGACATGGGCATCGTCAACGCCGGTGGCATGCCGATCTACGACGACCTGGATGCGGACTTGCGCGAACGCGTGGAAGACGTGGTCCTCAACCGACGCAAGGATTCCACGGAAAGGCTGCTGGAGATTGCAGAAAAATACCGCGGCAAGAAGGGCGAGGTGCAGGTCGTCGATCTCGCCTGGCGCGACAAGCCGGTGCGTGAACGCCTGAGCCATGCCTTGGTGCATGGCATCGACCAGTATGTGGAGCCCGATACCGAAGAAGCGAGGCAGATGTCCACACGCCCGCTGGACGTCATTGAAGGTCCGCTGATGGACGGCATGAACGTGGTCGGTGACCTGTTCGGCGCCGGCAAGATGTTCCTGCCACAGGTGGTGAAGTCGGCGCGCGTCATGAAGAAAGCGGTGGCCTACCTGCTGCCCTTCATCGAAGCAGAAAAACTGCGAACGGGTGATGTGGGTAAATCCAACGGCAAGATCATCATGGCGACTGTCAAAGGTGATGTGCACGACATCGGCAAGAATATCGTTGGCGTGGTGCTGGCATGCAACAACTTCGATGTCATCGATCTGGGCGTGATGGTGCCCACGCAGAAGATCCTGGACAGTGCCCGTGAACACAATGCCGACCTCATCGGTCTGTCGGGGCTTATCACGCCTTCACTTGAAGAAATGACCCACGTTGCGCGCGAAATGCAGCGTCAGGGCATGACGCTCCCGCTGTTGATTGGCGGTGCAACGACTTCGCGCGCGCACACTGCGCTGAAGATCGACCCGCACTACAAATCCCCCACGGTGTGGGTAAAAGATGCCTCGCGCGCCGTCGGCGTTGCACAGTCGCTCATCTCCAAGGACTTGCGCGGCCCCTTCATGGCGGCCAACGACGCCGACTATGCCGAGATCCGCGAACGACACAGGAATCGAGGTGATGCCAAGCGTCTGGTGTCACTGGCCAAGGCACGCGGCCAGAAATTCGACGGCGGCTGGGACCAGTACACGCCCCCGACACCGAACAAGCCCGGCATCACCGTGTTCGACGACTATCCACTTGCAGAACTGGTGGAGCTGATCGACTGGACGCCGTTCTTCCAGGCCTGGGAGCTGGCAGGCAGGTATCCGGCCATCCTCACCGATGACGTGGTCGGCAAACAGGCAACCGAACTGTTCGCCGATGCACAGGCGATGCTGAAGAAGATCGTCAACGAGAAATGGCTCAAAGCCAAGGCCGCGTTCGGGCTATGGCCCGCGAACAGCGTCGGCGATGATGTGGAGCTGGTTCTTGCAGCAGGATCTTCGGACCCGACCGTGCACGTCGGCGCTGAAATGCCGCAAGCGACTAACAGGACTTTGCACTTCCTCCGCCAGCAGGTCGACAAACCAGTCGAACGCCCGGACTTCTGCCTCGCGGATTTCATCGCGCCCAAGGACAGCGGCAAGCAGGACTGGATCGGTGCATTCGCGGTGACGGCAGGCATTGGCATCGACGAGCACGTTGCGCGTTTCGAGGCCGATTACGATGACTACAACTCGATTTTGCTCAAGGCGCTGGCCGATCGTCTGGCTGAAGCCCTCGCCGAGCGCCTGCATCAGCGCGTGCGCAAGGAATTCTGGGGCTATCAGGTCGACGAGCAACTCGACAACGAAGCGCTCATTGCAGAGAAATACGTCGGCATACGCCCTGCCCCCGGTTATCCCGCCTGTCCGGAACACAGTGAGAAAGGAACGTTGTTCGATCTGTTGGATGCGGGAAACAACGCCGGCATGACGCTGACCGAAAGCTTCGCCATGCTGCCGACTGCGGCGGTGTCGGGCTATTATTTCAGCCACCCCAGAAGCCAGTATTTCGTGGTTGGCCGCGTGTCGAAAGAACAGGCCGAGGACTACGGCAAGCGCAAGGGAGCGAACCTGCTGCAGGCGGAACGTTGGCTGGCTTCAAACCTGGACTACGATCCGGAATAGGTACGCCGGGAATCAGGATGTCCGTTCATGAGGAGCGTGTCGTCAAACCAGGCGCTTCGAGAATTGGCTTTTCAAGAACAGGATCGGGCCGCCACAGGCTTATAGAGTTGAGTTGAGTTGAGTTGGCTGGGTGGTTTCGACCAGTCCGCCAGCTGTGATCTTCGCTTCCGATCTCTCGAACCAAGAACAATCGATTTGGACCCGCCCTATGGATGCCACCCGGGATCATTCCCAATCTTCGAATGCCGGTTTGATCCGCAAACACGCCGCACCCGGCCGCATCGGCCTGTGTGGGGGACGCGACTGGATCAACAAAGCCATCCGCAAAGCACAGGCGCCGCTGACCAACGACGGCCACCGCAGCCTGTGGTCGCATGCCTTTCTTTTCAGCGAACAGCGGCTTGACGGACACTGGTGGGTGCTGGAATCGGACCTGGACCTGCGTTATCGCCAGATCCGGCTGGGTGTGCAGGAGAATCGTGCGGATCGATATTTCGACGACGAGGCTTTCCCCAACCTGGCCATCCTGGATTTCGGTCTGGACCCGGCGACCACGCGCACTGTGCAGATCGCCGGGCTGGACTTGCTGTCCGGGCTTTCCAGCTATTCACTGAGCGAACTGGTAGGCACGCTGTTCGCCATGCACAGTACCCGCCTGCGCAAGCGCGACAACCTGCTGGCCAAGGAAGGGGCACTGTATTGTTCTGCGATGGTGCAGCACTGCTATGCGGCAGCGGGTGTGGAATTCATTGCGGGCGTGCACGGCAAGAACATCGCACCGCAGGACCTGTATGACTCGGCCCTGCCACACCAGACCCATTCTTTGATTCGCGACCTGGGCATTTCCCGCCTGCGACGCTTTACCCATGAAGCAAGCGAACTGCTGCATACACCGATCGAGGATCTGCTCTGACCGCGACCGGCCACGATCACGCGGACCGCCGCATCGAGCGTCCGTCCGCCACGCAAGCGATCCCGACTGCACGGTTGTCGAGCTTCTATTTCGCGTACTACGCTGCACTGGGCGCATTCACGCCGTACTGGAGTCTGTACCTGAAGTCCCGCGGCATGGAGGTGGCTGCGATCAGCGTATTGATGAGCCTCTGGTATGGGACACGCATCGTGGCGCCGAGTACCTGGACCACACTGGCCGCCCGCTCCACACGTCCCATCCGCTGGTTGCAGTTGGGCTGCCTGCTGACACTCGCCAGTTTCGCAGCCTTCCTGCTGCCATTGAATTTTGCCGGTCTGTTCGCAGTGATGTGTGCGTTCTGTTTCGCCTACAACGCAGTGATGCCGCAGTTCGAATCGATCACCATGTCGCACCTTGGCGCGCGCAGCGATTCTTACGGCCGCATCCGGGTGTGGGGCTCGATAGGTTTCATCCTGGTGGTGTCGTCATTCGGCATGCTGCTGGACCGTTTCGGCGTACACATGCTGCCTTGGCTGATGCTGCCGCTGATGGTGGGATTGCTGGCCTCTTCTTTCGCCAATACCTACGCGCATTCTGTTGACGAACCACATGACGAACACCAAGTGGGATTCCGTGCACGACTGAAGCAGCCGAAAGTCATTGCCTTCTTCGTTGCCGCTTTCCTGGCCCAGGTCTCGTTCGGGCCCTACTACACGTTCTTCTCGATCTATCTCACCGAACATCATTATTCGGCAACGATGCTGGGCGCGTTCTGGACGGTCGGCGTGCTGGCGGAGATCGGGGTGTTCTTCCTGTCCAGTCGCATCTTCCAGCGCTGGGACGCCGGCAAGGTCCTGATGTGGGCTTTGATCAGTGCGGCACTGCGATGGTGGGCCACGGCCTTGTGGCCGGACAGCATCCCCCTGATGCTCGTGGCACAGCTCACCCACGCGCTCAACTTCGGCGCGTTTTTCGCTGCCGTGATGCAGCTTCTGGTGCGTTTCTTCCCCGGCCGCATGAATGGTCATGGCCAAGGTATTTTCTATGGCCTGTCGTCAGGTGTCGGCGGCGTAGTCGGTGCATTGACCGCCGGCCAGCTATGGCATTTCGGCGGTCATGTGGCGTTCCTGGCGTCGGGTTGTTTTGCCGTGATTGCCGCGGTAATCGCCTGGTACTGGTTGGTCAGTCAGGCGCAGCACACGCTAACCAATGCCACGAGATCAACCCAAGTGGGACCTGCCTTGCACGACCCACTCAATCGCACCTGATAGGTCACCCGTGCGGCGCATGGTTACCAGACCAGATCGTCGGGAACCTGGTACTGCGGGTCCGCATACGGATCGTCACCGGAGGGGGCATCGGGGTCGACCTTCAAGGCGACGCAGGCGGGGAAGATCATTTCGGCCTCTGCAAGCACGGCTGCGGTAACCAGCAGGTAGCGCCCGTTCTGCTGCAGCACTCCCAGTTCGCCTGAATTGAGTGCCTTCAACTGGTCCGCGTTGACATGGATGCGCTTGATCTTGCCGCCATAGGGAAAGTGGCGGGCAATGTCCGCGCTGGCATCATTGAGCGAC
>JBDTZK010000150.1:0-5556 GCA_040005195.1 Pseudoxanthomonas sp. | reverse complement strand
CGGCGCCGAGCACGCGCCTCAGGTCAGCGGTGAAGCCAGGCAATTGCTGCTGCGTTCGCAGGAGCAACGCTAAGCCGTCTTTGCCAGTGTTTTGAAAAGGCGTGCAAGGCAGCGGGCCTCACTGGCTTCCGGGAAGCGTTCGACCGTGGCGTTATCGACGTAAACTTCTCTTATCGCGGAACTGGGGAGCGAGGCGTTGGTTTCAAGCTGGCTACTGCTGTTGGTGTCCATCGGCTATGCCGCGCTGCTGTTCGGCGTCGCGTGGTGGGGTGACAAGCACCCGCTGTATCCGGACCGGCCCTGGCTACGCCCGGTGGTCTACAGCCTGGCGTTGGCGGTTTACTGTTCTTCGTGGACGTTCTATGGCGCGGTCGGCAGCGCGGTGCGCAATGGCATCGGCTACCTGCCGATCTACCTGGGCCCGCTGCTGCTGTTCCTGTTTGGCTGGCGCATCATCGAACGCCTGGCGCTGATCGCACGCAGTCAGAACACGGTCTCCATCGCCGACTTCATTTCCTCGCGCTACGGCCGCTCGCGGCGGCTGGCCGCGCTGGTCACGGTAATCGCGCTGATCGGTGTCGTCCCGTATCTGGCCCTGCAATACAAAGCCGTGGCCTTGAGCCTGGGCGTGTTGACCGGCCAGGGTGCGGAGCAGACCGGGTTCTTCACCGATCCGGCACTGTATGTCGCGTTATTGATGGCGTTGTTCGCCACTTTGTTCGGCACGCGCCAGGTCGATGCCACCGAACACCACCACGGCATGATGCTGGCCATCGCTTTGGAATCGCTGATCAAACTGATCGCGATGATCGCGGTCGGCGTCTTCGCCTATCTCTGGCTCGGTGGACAGCCCCTGCAAATAGAGCAGTCCGCACGCACCCTGTTCGAAAACGCGCCGCCGGTCGGCTTCTTCACCCAGACCTTGCTCGGCTTCCTGGCCATCGTCTGCCTGCCACGACAGTTCCACGTCGCCGTGGTGGAATGCAGTGACGTCGGCGACATCCGCAAGGCACGCTGGTTGTTCGGCATCTACCTGGTGCTGATCTCGGTGATGGTCGTACCCATCGCAGCGGCCGGCGTGGCCATGTTCGGCAATGCCAGCGGCATCGCCAGCGATACCTTCGTGCTGGCCCTGCCGCTGACCGCCGGCAACAACGCGCTGGCACTGGTGGCGTATATCGGTGGCTTTTCGGCGGCGACCGGCATGGTGATCGTGGCCAGCATCGCGCTGGCCACCATGGTCAGCAATGACCTGGTGATGCACGTGCTGCTGCGGCGTGGCTGGGCCGAAAGCCATGCTGAAGCCGATGTGGCCACGCGTGTCCTGTGGATACGGCGCATCGCGATCCTGATGCTGGCCTTGGCCGCGTACCTCTATTACCGCTACAGCGGCAATGACAATTCACTGGCTTCCTATGGCCTGATCGCATTCGCGGCGGTCGCGCAGTTCGCGCCGGGGCTGATCGGTGGTCTGTACTGGCGCGGTGCCAGCCGGCGCGGCGTGGAAGTCGGCATGCTGGTGGGGTTCGGCACCTGGATCTACACGCTGCTGCTGCCGACTTTGTCGGCCTCTGGCTGGCTGGGGCCGGAGTGGCTGCAGACCGGTCCCTACGGCATCCACTGGTTGCGCCCGCAGCAGCTGTTCAACCTGACCGGATGGGATGCGCTGACCAATGGCACGTTCTGGTCATTGCTGTTGAACACGGCGGTGATGATGCTGGTGTCGGCACGCTGGCGGCCGAGCGTGGATGAGCGGCTGCGCATCGCGCCATTCCTGGATCCGTATGCACAGCGCCAGGCGCTGGTGGCCAGTGAGTGGCCCGGCAATGTGCGCGTGTCGGACTTGCTGTCGCTGGCTGAACGCATTGTCGGCGAGCGCCATGCGCGCCGCGCCTTCGCCGAACAGGCCACGCTGCTGCAACGCGAACTGCAGCCGGCCGCCGCCGCCGACCGCGCCTGGGTGCAGTTCACCGAAAAGCTGCTGGCGGCCGCCATCGGCGCGGCGTCGGCGCGACTGGTGCTGACCAGCGTACTGCGTGGTTCGGGCATGGAACTGGGCGAAGTGGTGGCGGTGCTCGATGAAGCTGGCCAGGAGCTGCGCTTCAACCGCGAGATCCTGTCGACCACGCTGGAGAACATCAGCTCCGGCGTCAGCGTGGTTGATCCGGATATGCGGCTGGTCGCGTGGAACCGCCGCTACCAGCAAATGTTCGGCTACCCGCAGGGCATGCTGTATGTCGGCCGCCCGGTTGCCGACCTGATCCGCTACAACGCCGAGCGCGGTGAACTGGGTGAAGGTGATCTGGAAGAGCAGATCGCCAAGCGAATCGACTACATGCGCATTGGTTCGCCACACATCTTCGAACGCGTGCGCAGCGACGGCACCGTGATCGAGATGCGCGGACAGGCGCTGCCCGGCGGCGGTTATGTCACCAGCTACAACGACATCACCGATTTCAAGCGCGCTGAAAACGCGCTGCTCGAAGCCAACGAGAACCTGGAACAACGCGTCACCGATCGTGGCCGCGAAGCCGAGGCGGCGCAGCAGTCGAAGACGCGTTTCCTGGCTGCAATCAGCCATGACGTACTGCAACCGTTGAATGCCGCGCGCCTGTTCACCTCCGCCCTGCGCGACAGCGACCAGCCCGGCGAACAGCAACACCTGGCCGAACGCATCGATGCCTCGCTGCGCGCCGCCGAGGAGTTGCTGGATGGTTTGCTGGATGTGTCGCGGCTGGATGCGGGCGGCATGCATACCCAGATCAGCGATTTCGATGCCGGCGCCCTGCTGCGCGAACTGGCGGGGCAGTACGCACCCGTCGCTGCCGGACGCGGCCTGGACCTGCGCGTGCATGCCGGCGCCATTCCCGTACGCAGCGACCGACGCTTGTTGCGCCGCGTACTGCAGAACTTCATCGCCAATGCGCTGCGCTACACGCGCAGCGGCTGCATCGTGCTGGGGATACGCGCGCATGGCGAACAGATCGAGTTGCAGGTGTGGGATACCGGCCCTGGTATTCCAGAACACCACATGCGACAGATCTTCGACGAGTTCCACCGTTACCAGCAACCGTTCGACTGGGGTGAACAGGGCCTGGGGCTGGGGCTTTCCATCTGCCAGCGCATCTCGCGCCTGCTTGGCCACGCGCTTGATGCGCGCAGCGTAGTCGACAAGGGCAGCATGTTCTCGATCACCGTGCCGCGTGCCGAAGTGGCCACCGATACCTCGCACGAGCCCAAGGCGTCATTGCGCGCACCTGACTCCCTGGAAGGACTGCGAGTGCTGTGCGTGGACAACGACCAGGAAATTCTCGACGGCATGCGCGCGCTGCTTGGGCGCTGGAAGGTGGAAGTGGTCACTGCGGCCACGGTGGATGAAGCGCTGGAGAAAGTAACGCTGGCGCCAGCCGTGATGCTGGTGGACTACCACCTGCATGACCGGCTGGACGGACTGGAAACATTGGCTGCCCTGCGTGCCGCCAGTGACACGCCGATCGCCGGTGCCCTGTTGACTGCCGATGGACGTGACGAACTCAAGCAGATGGCCCGTGAACTGGGCTACCACCTGCTGACCAAGCCGGTAAAGCCTGCGTCGTTGCGTGCGTTCCTGGCAGCGCATCACCACACCGTCATCGACTGACCGGCGTCAAACCCCTCGTACAGCTCTGCTCCTTGGCGCTATCGCGTCAACCGTCACCGGCGTTACCCCCGGCAGCTTGGCTACTTCGATGCGGTCGCGGCCCTTGTGCTTGGCTGAATATAACGCTTCATCGGCACTGATCACCCACTCGGTTACGTTGTGGATGGTCGGGTTGATCTCTGCCAGGCCGATGCTGATCGTGCAGTGTTCTCCGTAGCCGGGAAAATTGTAAGCGGCGACCTGGCGGCGCAAGCGCTCGGCAGCCACGATGGCTTCTTCCCAGCGGGTATTGGGCATGACGATGCCAAACTCGTCGCCACCGTAGCGACCACCGGTATCCTGGTCGCGCAAGCAGGCTTTCATCAGAAGCGCGAACTCCTCGATGACCGTGTCGCCCACGGTGTGTCCATATCCATCATTGATTGTCTTGAAATCGTCGATGTCGATCATCATCAGTACAGCGGGCTGCGCGGTACGCACGAACCGGTTCAATTCAACATTGGCAACGAACTGCCACTGCTCGCGATTCATCAGGCCTGTGGCGGCATCAAAGCGCGAGGTCTTTTCCAGCACCCGCTTCTGGATCAGGGTTCTCTGCGCAAGCCGCCTGCTCTGCACGGCAATCACCAGGGGATACACGATCAGCAGCGGCAGGGACCCGATTACGCTCAGATAGCTGGTGTATGGCTGGAAGGGAAATCCAATCAGCGCGCTCACCGTCAGGCAGGTCAACGCCATCGACGCGAAAGTCTTGGCGCTGAAACGCCCGCCACCCACGATCACCTTGTCCAGGACCAGCATGACCGCCAGCACCACGCTGGGCAGCGTGTCAAAAGCCATCGCCGCGATCCACATGCCACCCAGCATGGAGTCCACCGTCAAGTTGCGATACTCCGCCCGGACCGGGTTGCTGGCGCGCAGCATCAGCAGGTACGCCACGTGTGGCCAGACAAACGCGTGCAATCCCAGCAAGACCCACCACGGCCAGCCCACGTCATGCTGGTATAGCACCGAGCCCACGCACCACAGACCGACCAGCATGCCGGTGGAGCGCATGGGATACATGCGCTTGCCGAAGCTGACGCGGCGTACCAGGCTGCGGTCGTTGTCCATGCACCGAGTATCACCGCTATCGGCGCACAAGGCACTACATCGGATAATCAATGGCCCCCGCGTGGACCCGACGCAAACCCCGCGTTCACGCGCCCACTCACACCGACCGGAAGGTGCGGGTCAGTCCTGCTCTTCGGGTGGCAGCACCATCGCATCGGGATCAACTGATAGGCGCCCGGCCATCAACACCGCCTGGGTGCGATTGGTCACGCCCAGCTTGCGCAGGATCGCGGTGACATGCGCCTTGATGGTGGCTTCGGATACGCCCAGATCGTAGGCGATCTGCTTGTTGAGCCGGCCGACACCGAGCATCTGCAGCACCCGGAATTGTTGCGGGGTCAAGTCACGCAGGCGCTGCGCCACTTCGTATTCATCGCGTCCAATACCTGGTGCAGCGTGCGCTTCAGGTGGCGCCCAGCGCTCGCCTTCCAGTACCAGCGCGATCGCTTCGCCGATAGTGTCGGACGCCGCCGACTTGGGAATGAAACCCAGCGCGCCATGGTCCAGCGCGCGCCGCATCACCGTCGGCTCCTCGCGCGCGGACACCACCACCACCGGCAGCTGCGGATGCAGCGCGCGCAAATGCACCAGCGCATTGAAGCCCTGCGCGCCCGGCATGTTGAGATCCATCAACAGCAGGTCGGCATGCGGATGTGCATCGACCAGCGCATACAACGCATCGACGCTGTCCGCCTCGTGCAAGGTCACCCCGGGCATCACCCGCTGCACGGCGCCACGCAGTGCTTTGCGGAAAAGCGGGTGGTCATCGGCGATCAACAGGGTCGTCATGAGGATTCCCCGGG
>JBDTZK010000149.1:0-5580 GCA_040005195.1 Pseudoxanthomonas sp. | reverse complement strand
GTGCATCCCCGGGAATCAGACATTGCTGATACCTGCAGTGTAGGGACACTCTGCCCGGGTCACAACTTCTACGGTGGGTGATGGTCATCAAGGCTTCATCGCGCCTGCCGCATTGGCTTGGCCCGACAGGCCGAGGCCGGGTTTCCGACGATCTGGGGCGATCAAGCGTCCCGGTTGTGGCGGCGCATCACGCGCTGCTTGTCACGGGCCCAATCACGATCCTTCTCTGCATCACGCTTGTCGTGGGTCTGCTTGCCCTTGGCCAATGAAATCCCGGCCTTCACCTTGTTACCTTTCCAGTACAGGGAGGTCGGGACGATGGTGTACCCGTCACGCTCCACCTTGCCGATCAGTACGTCGATCTCGCGCTTGTGCAGCAGCAGCTTGCGGGTGCGTCGGTCGTCAGCGACCACATGGGTCGATGCCTGGATCAACGGCGTGATCTGCGCCCCGAAAAGGTACAGCTCGCCCTTGCGCACGACCGCATAGGCCTCGGTGATGTTGGCGCGTCCTGCACGGATGGCTTTCACTTCCCAGCCCTGCAACGCCATGCCTGCCTCGAAGTGTTCTTCGAGGTGGTATTCATGGCGTGCGCGCTTGTTCTGCGCAATCGTGCCAGTGCTGTTTGCTTTATCCTTGCCGGGTTTCTTCGCCATGGGCGTATTGTCGCCGATGGTGCGGAGTCACGCGAGTCCAGTCCCAACCTAGAGTCTGTCCCACGTATGCAAACCATTCGCCGCAGTGCCCTGGTCGAGCACCCCGCCGCCCGCATGTTCGACCTGGTGAACGATGTGGCTGCGTATCCGCGCCGTTTCGACTGGTGCACCGCCGCCGAGCTGCTCGATTCGAATGAAGACAAGGTGGTGGCGCGGCTGGATCTGGGCGTTGGCGCCCTGAGTACCTGGTTCACCACTGAAAACACACTGGACCGGCCGCACAGCATCGACATGAACCTGGTCGATGGGCCTTTCCGGAAACTGCACGGGCGTTGGGAATTCAGCGCCCTGGACGAATCCGCCAGCAAGGTCACGTTGATTCTGGAATTCGAACCCAGCAATCGTTTGCTGGCCCCTGCGATCGCCTTGGGCTTCCAGAGTCTTGCCGACCGCATGGTCGATGATTTCGTGAAAGTCGCCGACAAGGGCGAATGATGCGGGTCGAAGTCATCATGGCATGGCCCCGTCGTCACAAGTCGATGATGCTGGACCTTCCCTCCGGTGCGACGCTTGCGCAGGCATTGCAAGCCATGGACACGTGGGAAGAACAGACTGAAGTCGTTGGCTATGCGATCTTCGGCATCAGCGCCCAACCGTCCACCATCCTGCAAGAGGGTGACCGTGTGGAGCTGTTGCGGGGTCTGCAGATCGACCCCAAGGAGGCGCGCCGCAGGCGCGCTTCAAAACCAGCGCGCTGAATCAGCGACGGGCGCCTTTCTTCTTGTCCTTGGCCAGGTTGGGGCCGAACTTGCGCACATCCTTGGCCAACTGCTGGTCGTTTTCCGGGAAATACTCGCCTTCCCACTTCGAGACCGAATCGCCTTCAAAGAAGACAACCAGGTTCTTGATCTCGGTCGTGCCGCGGCGATTGGTACGTGCGGCGGCGGTGTAATCCCAGCGCTGTGCATGGAACGGATCTGCGACGGACGGCGTACCCAGTAGCGCAACAACTTGCTGCTTGCTCTGGCCGACCGCCAGCTGGTCGGCGTTGCTCTTCTCGATCAGGTTGCCCTGGTAAATCGGCTGTTTGTACAGGATGCCGCAGGCTGAAACTGCGAAAGTGACGACGGCGATCAACAGGTATTTAAGCATCGGGGAAGGCACCGCGATTAGACAGAGGGATGACCGGGGCGATGATACACGTCCAATGGCCGCCGCAACCCAATCCAAGGCAGCTGGCGCTAAACCGCCAATGAATGGAGAGGCCATGGAATCCAAGGATTTACGCAAAGTAGGGCTGAAGGTGACGCATCCACGGATGCGCATCCTGGAGCTGCTGGAACAGAAACAACCCCGGCATATGACGGCCGAAGATATCTACCGGCACCTGCTGGGCCATGGCGACGAGATCGGTCTGGCCACGGTATACCGCGTGCTGACCCAGTTCGAGGCCGCGGGCCTGGTGCTGAAGCACAACTTTGAGGGTGGCCAGGCCGTCTACGAGCTGGACCGTGGCGAGCACCACGATCATATGGTGGATATCGAATCTGGCAAGGTCATCGAATTCTCAAGCGAAGAGATCGAGGCATTGCAGTCGAAGATCGCCGCCCAGCACGGTTACGAGATCGAAGAGCACTCGCTGGTCATGTACGTCCGCAAGAAGCGCTGACTCCCTAATACGGCGGTAAGCAGCCATGTCCAATCTGCGCAGCGTCGAATTGAAAGCCTTCATCCCTGCGAGGGATTTCGCCCTGTCCAGGGATTTTTACCGGGATATGGGATTCACTCTGGCTTCCGAAGGCGGCGGCGTGGCTTATTTCCATCACGGCAACGCCAGCTTCCTGCTGCAGGACCTGCACATCGAAGCGCTCGAGCGCAATCTGATGATGCACCTGCTGGTCGAGGACGTGGAGGCATGGCATGCGCGGCTCCACGATCAGCGCATCGGCGAAAGGTACGGTGTCTGTATCGGACCGGTGCAGGTACAGCCGTGGGCTATGCGCGATTTTACCGTGTCCGATCCTAGTGGCGTGCTCTGGCGCATCGCCCAGAATATCGGCGAAGTTTGCCCGGTCGCCTAGCCCACATTCGTCAGTAGGCGCTTGGCCGCCGCGCGTGCTTCTTTGGTCACTTCCACACCACCCAGCATGCGGGCGAGTTCTTCCTCACGCTGTTTTGCAGGCAGTAGCTCGACCGAGCTCTGGGTCATGCCGTCGACAGGCGCCTTGCTGACACGGTAATGCGCGTGACCTTGCGCGGCGACCTGCGGCAAATGGGTCACGCACAACACCTGGCGCTGTTCGCCCAATGCCCGCAGCTTCTGCCCGACGATGTCGGAAACCGCACCGCCGATACCCGAATCAACTTCGTCGAAGACCATGGTTGGCACCGCATCCAGCCCCAGCGCTGCCACTTCGATTGCCAGTGAGATACGGGACAGTTCACCGCCCGAAGCGACCTTGCGCAGTGCGCGTGGAGGTTGGCCAGCATTGGCGGACACCAGGAATTCCACCCGTTCGCTACCCAAGGGATCGGGACGCTCGACTTCGTTGGGTTCAATTGCGATCTCGAAATGGCCGCCCCCCATGCCCAGCTCCGCAATCAATGCGGTGGTGGCCTTGGCCAGTTGCGTGGCCGAAGACTGGCGGGTCTTGGCCAGTTTCGCCGCCGCGAGGCGCCAGTTGGCGGTGGTGGACGCGATTTCGTTGTTCAGGCTGAGCAGGCGTTCGCCGGCGCCGCGCAGGCCCTCCAGTTCAACTGCGATGGCATCCCGGCGCGCGCCCAACTGTTCAGGCGAAACGCGATGCTTGCGGGCCAGATCATGCAGGCGCGTGAGCTTGCGCTCCAGTTCCATGAGCTGGGCCGGATCTGCATCCAGGTCATCGCGCACCTTGTCCAGCACCACCAGTGCCTCTTCCAGCTGGATGCTGGCACCTTCAAGCAACGCATCGACCTCGCGCAGGCGCGGTTCGTGTTCGGCCACCCGTGCGAGTTCACCGCGGGTCTGCTGCAACTGGCGCGATACCGAGGGCGCTTCCTCACCGGAAAGGCGCATGAAAGCGGCATTGCAGGCATCGATCAGCCCGGAAGCATTGGCTTGACGACGATGATTGGCAGACAACGCTTCCACCGCATCCGGGGCCAGCGCTTCGCCTTCGAGTTCCTTGAATTGATGCTCGAGATAATTGATGCGATCAGACACATCACCCTGTGCAGAAAGCAGGTCGCGTTCCTGCAACAACGCGCTCCAGGCAGCGGCGGCTTCGCGCACGTTCCTGCATTCGGCGTGGTTGCGTGCATAGGCGTCCAGCAATCCGAGCTGGCTGGGACGCGAAAGCAGTGCCTGGTGCTCATGCTGGCCATGGATTTCAACCAGCAGGCCGGCCAGTTCGGTCAGCTGTGCCAGGGTGACGCTGCGTCCGTTGATGAAAGCGCGCGAGCCGCCATCGGCACGAATCACCCGGCGCAGCTGGCAGTCCTTGTCGTCCAGCTCGTTGTCACGGAGCCAGGCCAGGGCAGGGGAGGCATCGTCGAGGCTGAACTCGGCCGATAGCTCGGCGCGCTCGGCACCGTGTCGCACCACGCCACTGTCGGCACGCAAGCCTGAAAGGAAACCCAGCGCATCGACCAGCAACGACTTGCCGGCGCCCGTTTCACCCGAGATGACGGTCATGCCCCGGCCGAACTCCAGTTCAGCGGAGCGGACGACGGCGAAATCCTTGAGGGCGAGGTGTCTGAGCATGGCTGCGCATTGTAGTGGCATGTGGCGCAATCGCTGAGACCGGGTGACGGCGTTTGTGTCGCTCGACTTGCATTGGCGCACGGCTGCGGCTATCTATCCGCCATGTCTTTCACGCCCGCCTCGCTTGATCCGCGCGCCCGCCACCTGCTGCGGACCCTGATCTCGCGTTACATTCGCGATGGCGAACCGGTCGGCTCACAGACACTTGCGCGCCATGCGGGGCTGGATGTCAGCGCAGCCACCATCCGCAACATCCTGGGCGACCTGGAGGAAGTGGGCCTGCTGGCATCGCCGCATACTTCGGCCGGGCGCATTCCCACCGCGCAGGGCTACCGGATGTTCGTCGACAGTCTGGTGAAGATGCAGCCACTGGGCGAGGGTGAGGTGGCCCGGTTACGCTCCGAATTGCCCGCAGGTTCCGGCACCCAGGCACTGCTGGGCAATGCGTCTGAATTGCTCTCGGCCATGACTCATTTTGTTGGCGTGGTGAGCGCACCCAAACGCGAGCAGTTTGCCTTCCGCCATATCGATTTCGTGCCGCTGGATGGCCGCCGGGTGCTGGCGATCCTGGTGTTCGCCGACAACGATGTGCAGAACCGGGTCATCGAACCCCGCCGGGTGTACGAGCCCTCCGAGCTGGAGCGCGTTGCCAATTTCCTCAACTCGAATTTCGCCGGCCGGCCACTGTCCGACATCAGGGCCACGCTGCTGCGTGACCTGCGCAATGCGCAATCGGAAATGGAAGGACTGCTGGCCCATACCGTGGAGCTGGCCGAACACGCCTTCGTCCCGGCCAGCGACGACATGGTGCTGGCCGGCCAGACCCGGCTGATCGGCGTACAGGACTTGTCCGACCTGGACCGCCTGCGTGAACTGTTCGAGACCTTCGCCCGCAAGCGCGAGATTCTGCAGTTGCTGGAACGCACCCTGCAAGCGCCTGGCGTGCGCATCTTCATTGGCGAAGAAACCGGACTGGCGCCGTTGGACGGGGTCTCGGTGGTGACCGCGCCCTACATGGCAGGCGGGCAAGTGCTTGGGGTTCTGGGGGTTATAGGACCCACGCGCATGGCCTATGAACGGATCATTCCGGTGGTCCAGGCTGCTGCCGATGCGCTTGGCGCGGCCATCGATCCACCTCAGTCCACACCCCCATCGCCTTGAATCCTGATGTGCCGACCCCAT
>JBDTZK010000148.1:0-5596 GCA_040005195.1 Pseudoxanthomonas sp. | reverse complement strand
TGAAGCGTGCAGACCGCTACAGCGAATTGCGCAACGAACGCGAAGCGTCACGTGGCAAACCCGTCGAAATGTTCCTGATCGGGGGTTGAGTGGCAAAGCGCAATAAATCGCTGACGCATATGGATGCCACCGGCTTGCCGACGATGGTCGATGTCTCGGGCAAATCCGTCACCGCACGTGCCGCTACGGCGCATTGTCGGGTCCGCTTCCCGAAAGAAGTCGCCGCGCAGTTGCGCGCCAGTGACTTGCGCAGCGCCAAGGGTGGCATCGTGGAAACCGCCATCATCGCGGGCACCATGGCAGTCAAGCGCACCCATGAGCTGATTCCTTTCTGCCATCCGTTGCCGATCGACAGTTGTCGTTTCGTCATTGACTGGGACGGCGATACCGCGCTGAACATAGAGTGCACGGTGAAGACCACGCACCGCACGGGCGTGGAAATGGAAGCGCTGACTGGCGCGACTCTCGCCGCGTTGACGGTGTATGACATGTGCAAGGCGCTGTCGCACGCCATCGTGATCGGTCCGGCGAAACTGCGCGGCAAACGCGGCGGCAAACGCGATTTCGGAGATGCAGGGTGACGGCGTTGACGGTGCTCTATTTCGCCAGCCTGCGTGATGCCAGCGGTGTTACCTCGGAAGAATTCCAATCGGCGGCGGTGGATCTGCGGGCGCTGTATGAAGAGTTGCAGTCACGTCATGGTTTCGTCATGCCGGTGAATCGATTGCGCGTGGCAGTGAATGGTGATTTCGCGCACTGGGATGACGGTCTGATCGAAGGCAGCGAAGTCGCTCTCATTCCGCCGGTGTCGGGAGGGTAGGGTATGTCCATGGCATCCTCCCTGTTTCCGTCAAGGGTGAAATTTCGCAGGTTGCGTGCATGAGTCGTTTCGATCTCTCCGAGGTTCCCATCGTAATCGCGTCCCTGCGCGAAGCCCTCGTGCATAACACGGCCGGCGCCTTCGCCAGTTTTGAAGGCTGGGTGCGCGACCATAATCAGGGTCAGGCAGTCGATGGGTTGCGATACGAGTCCTATGCCGAACTGGCGGAGAAGGAAGGCGAACGCATCCTTGCCGAAGCGCTGAAGCGTTTTGATGTCCTGGACGCACGCTGCGTCCACCGTATCGGCGACCTGGCCATTGGCGAACTTGCGGTGTGGGTGGGAGTCAGCGCGGCCCATCGTGGCGCGGCGTTCGAGGCTTGCCGTTACATCATCGATGAAGTGAAATCACGCGTGCCGATCTGGAAGCAGGAGCGCTATCGCCAAGGCGGAGTGGACTGGCTGCATCCGGACGACACTTCCTCCCGAGAATGAGCCCGCAGGCCCTGCGTATGTCCGCGATCCAGCGTTTGTCATCGACTTTCCTGCTTTCGTTTTTGGTTGTGTGTGCACCATCGTTGGCGTGGGCGGATGAGCTGCTGGTAGGCAACAAGTCAGGCGACAGTGTCTGGCGTCTGTCGCTGCGCAATGGACACAAGATCGGTGAGTTCCGCACCGGCAAGGCGCCGCACGAAATCGCGATATCGAAGGATGGAAAGTTCGCGCTGGTCAGCAACTACGGCCAGGAAACTTCCGGGAATACGTTGTCAGTGCTGGATATCGCCACGGGCAAACCCACGCGGTCCATCAATCTGGGCGAGCATGGCGCGCCACATGGCCTGCGACTGCTGCCTGGAGACCGCGCCGCGCTGGTGACGACCGAGGGTTCGGCCAGCGTGGTGGTCGTGGACCTGGCCAAGGGTGGTGTGGAGCGTGTCATCGATGTGGGAACCGGGACGGGACACATGCTCGCGTTGTCGGCTGATGCCCGCTTCGCCTATGTCACCAAGGTCAATGCAGGCACGTTGAGCCGCATCGATCTCGTGCAAGGAGTGAAAACGCACGAGCGCGCCGCAGGCAAGGGCACCGAAGGGGTGGCCGTCAGTCCGGACGGCAAGGAAGTCTGGGTAACCAATCGCCAGGATGACACGGTGACCGTGCATGATCCGGCCACGCTGGCACTGCGACGCAGGATGAGCAGCAAGGGGTTTCCGATTCGGGTCGTTTTCACCGCCGATGGTCGGCATGCGCTGGTCACCAATGCCCGCGCCGCAAATCTGGCTGTGTTCGACACCCGCAGCAAGCTGCACATCGCCACGGTCGAACTGGCCGAGCCGAACGTTACCTACAACCAGACCATGCTGGGCAGTGCCGCGCTTCCGATTGGCGTGGTGGTCGACCCATCCAGACCGCGCGCTTACGTGGCCATCAGTGGCGGTGACCGCATTGCCGTGGTCGACACAACGTCATGGAAGGTCATCAATTACTGGGCGGCCGGCCGCGAACCTGATGCGCTGGGCATCGTGCCCAGCCGCTGATCGATTACGGACTGGCCGATTGCAGAGCGCCTGAAAGGTGGCAGCCCCGCCGGCTGACCTCGGCGCCCGCATCAGTCAATACCGTTGCTGCCTTCCGGCCCTGGCGGAGTTTTCAACCTAGCGTCGCGAGGGGCCGACGGGGCCACCATAGGACTGATGCGCGTTGCGCCGCATCTTGAAACTGGGTGAGACAGTTGATGCGGTGTCCCGCAATATAACCCCTCGATACCTCTGAAAAATCAAAAAGCCAGATCGCGTCCAGTTTTTGTGTCTGAGCATTTTAGGCTATTGGAAGGAGGAAGTCAGTAGCCTGATACATTGTGGCAGCTCGGACGCTAGCCAGCGAACCGACTTGGTGCGGCTTAGATCATTGAGCTACTTATGGCCGATGGCGCCCCCAGGGCCGTCAGTAGATAAAGCTTGCATCATGTCCGTTCGCCAGCGAGGTTCGCGCCACCCTAGAACTGACTGTCGTTAGCGCGCGGGATGAATTCGCTCGCGTAAGACGGTCTCCCTCGTGTTAACGCGAGGCCGCGATTACCCAGATCTAATTTTGGTGCGCTTCGACTAGTGATTCGTCGAACCTGCAAGAAGAATATCGAGAATAAGTCCCGGAGGGTTTCCCCAGGAAATCTCCTACTCTGATAGAGTGCAATGCTACAGCTGCTTCGCGAGCCAGCGGGGGATGGATCAATGGTTCTGAATTTCTGGCGGGCCGCTGCGCGCGCCCGTAGGGGCGTGTTCGCGCTTTGCCTGGCGGCGTTTTGTGGTCCTTTTGCGCAAGAAGCGAACGCGAAGCAGGTGTACTGGGCCGGGTTTGCGTTCACCGGGGCCGACTCCGAGCTTGCGCAGGCGGCGCCGCATGTTGACGCTGCACTGGAGCGTCATGGAGTGGCGACCTTGAACCAGGTGCTGTTGGCGGCTCAACAGCGTAATCCCTCTGCCGGACTGAGCCTCAGTCATGACGAGCTTGGGCGCTTGGATGGCAGTGCCAGCTCGGTGGTGGTCGCTGCAGCATTGGATCGCGAGGTGGTGTCTGTAGAAAAAATCGGGGACCACTACAAGCTGTTAGTCGAGGTCGCGATGCAGGCCTTGTTTTTCGACTACCGCGAGTTGCAAATCATTGCTTCCTATCCGTTGACACTGCAACGGATCGACGTGCTGTCTGTGCCGCCGAGCAATGCTCAGATCGATTCAGTCGTCGAGCAGCTCATTCTCGGTAACAGTGCTTCTGATCTTCCTGCAGTTTTTGCCCGCACGATGTCTGCAGTCAATCTTCCTGATGCCGCAGTTCGTCGTATGCAGGTGGTCTCGGTGAATTTGTCCGAAGCTGCTAGGTCTGCAATAACCACGCCACAATCGACCGAAATTGTTCGCGCGACCCTTGCCCATGAGTTTTCCAAAATCCTAGGTGCCGGCACGGGTATGGGGTTATTGCCGCCGTCCACAGGCCAGGCGATCGGCGGCGTAATGGCCGCGCGCATCGCCGATGGCAAGGTTTTCCAGCTGAAGATTCCGGCACCGGACTACGCCATACATGTCACCGTCGATGGCCTGCGAAATGGAGTCATAAATGAGACGGCAGTGACCAAGCAGGTGCTGTTCGGGGCGTTCTTTAGCGTCCGGGTTGAAGAACCGTTCTCGAGAAAGGTCTATTTCGACCAATCACTGCGCAAGGCGGCAATCAAGGTGGTACCTGAAAGCCAGCAGTCTATCGACTACAGTTCAGCCAGCTTCGAAACCCTTCTGGCCGGCTTTCAGGCCTTTACAGATCTTGCTGCCGGCCATGCCGACTACCGCGCTTGGCTGCGTGACCAAAAGCCCGGTGGGAAAGCACTGCTCACCCAATCTAACGCCTTACAGGAGTTGATCAAGTCATGCCTTTGATTCGCAGTGTGGTTGCCATGCTCATGTTGTTGGTTCTGGCCGAACCGATACACGCTCAGACCGTGAGTTCTCGTGGCATGGGAACCGCTACATACGGCATGCGCCTGACTCCTGCCGTCAGGGCGGAGGCGTTGGCGAAGGCGCAAGTGAACGCGCTTGAAGCCTATGTGGCGGAATCCAGTGCCGCCAAGGTTCGCATCTTCGATCAGCGACGAAGCGAATTCACCCAACAGGTCGACCGCTACGTACTCTCATCCGTGGTCCTGTCCGAGGATGACAACCGGAAGGCCAAGACCTTCACGATTAGTGTCCGCTCTGAAGTCAATGCCACATTGTTGCAGGTGGCTCTAGATGGCGGCTCCGCGGTCGCGACTTCCAGCAGCGGGCAGCGATCTTTGCTGACGTTCCTGTTTATGGCCCGCATGCAGGACACCGCGCAGTCGTTCGACGACAAGAACTACAAGCGCGCTGACGCCCGCCAAGTGACCAGAGTCGACAACACCTACAACGAGCGCACATCGGAAGGGGAGTCCTTTGGCGGCTCGTCGATTAGCACCAGCGGCACCAAGCGGACCATTGGCGGATCCAGCGAGGACAGTTCAAGCATGATTACCACGGGTGGCAGCACTACCCGACGCAGCGATGTGATCGAGTGGAAGGTGGCTAATGCCTCGGAAGTCAATTCGGTGATGACTGGCGCCTTCAGTGCCGCCGGCTATGAAGTGGTTGAAGCCGAATACGTCGAAGCCGAAAGTGGTGGCCAGCTCAGCATCGAAAAGATCCGCAGCGATTTCAGCACTGGCGACGACCTTTCAGCGGCAACCCTTCGCAGCACAGCCAACGGCATCAGGACTGCCGGGATTCCCTACATCGCGATCGGAACGCTTGACGTGGGCATGCGCGACGTTGATCCCGTCAGTGGCAACGTCCGTGTCTACGTGACCGTTACCGGCAAAGTCCTGGACGTGACGGGGCGATTTCCTCGGACTGTTTCCTCTGTGGGCCCGGTGCAGTACGCCGGTCTGGGTCCGGACCAGTCCGTTGCCCGTACTAATGCCCTCCGTCTTGCCGCCGCTGCTGCCGCGCGGCAGATGGTCGACGAACTCAACGTAAAGAACATCCGCTAACTTCAGGAGTAGTCCCATGATCCGTACCGTCATTGTAGCCACCGCCCTCGGCGCGCTCCTCTTCGCGAGCCCCGCCCAAGCCCAATTCAGCAAGCTACTCGATCGCAACAAAGACACTGCCGCTACGGCGGACGCTGCCGCGCCACCGGACGCCGCAGCCCAGGAGCAGCTGGTCAAGCAATTCCAGTTGGCGCAGGGGCGCTCGGTGCAGGCACAGGTCGCGTT
>JBDTZK010000147.1:0-5624 GCA_040005195.1 Pseudoxanthomonas sp. | reverse complement strand
GTACTCAAGCTGCGCAACCTGTCCGGGCGTACGCGCAGGCTCACCGCCACCGGCTTCGTTGAATGGGTGCTGGGTGACATGCGCGTGAAGACGCAGATGCATGTGATCAGCGAACTCGATGGTGCCAGCGGTGCCCTCACCGCACGCAATCCCTACAACACCGATTTCGCAGGGCGCGTGGCGTTCTTCGATGCCGATGGCGGCTCCATTGAAGAAGGGCACGGCCGCACTTACACCTGCGACCGTACCGAATTCATTGGCCGCAACGGCAGCCTGTCGGATCCGGCCGCGATGCAGCACGAGAAGTTGTCCGGCAAGCTGGGTGTGGGCCTGGATCCCTGCGCCGCGATCCAGGTGCCGATCACGCTGGCCCCCGAAGCGTCCTCTGAAACCGTGTTCCGGCTTGGCATGGGCCTGGACCCGCACGAAGCCACGCAGCTGGCACTGCGCACGCAAGGCAGCAACGCCGCGCATGATGCATTGGACAGCGTGCGTATCCACTGGCTGGAAACGCTGGGTGCCGTGCGCGTGAAAACACCCGATGCCAGCGTCGATGCGTTGGCGAACGGGTGGCTGCTCTACCAGACGTTGGCCTGCCGTTACGTGGCACGCAGCGGTTACTACCAGTCCGGCGGCGCGTTCGGTTTCCGCGACCAGTTGCAGGACACCATGGCCACGGTGCATGCCAAGCCGGCACTCACGCGCGAGCACCTGCTGCTGAGCGCCGCACATCAGTTCCCACAGGGCGACGTGATGCACTGGTGGCATCCACCGCAAGGCCGTGGCGTGCGCACGCGTTGTTCCGATGATTATCTGTGGTTGCCACTGGCCACCTGCCGCTACCTGCAGGTCACCGGCGATGTCAGCGTGCTCAATGAGCGCGTGCGCTTCATCGAAGGCCGCCTGGTCAATGCCGACGAAGAGTCGTACTACGACCAGCCGGTGACGTCGGGCCTGCAGCAGTCGTTCTATGACCATTGCGTACTGGCGCTCAAGCGCGGCACCGAACTGCTGGGCGAACGCGGCCTGCCGCTGATCGGCACCGGCGACTGGAACGACGGCATGAATCGCGTTGGCGAAGGCGGGCGTGGCGAAAGCGTGTGGCTGGGCTTCTTCCTGTACGACGTGTTGGTCCGCTTCGGCGACGTTGCGCTGGCCCGCGATGACCAGGCTTTCGCCACGTATTGCGCCGACACCGCGCAGAAACTGCGCGACAACCTGGAAGCACACGCCTGGGACGGCAACTGGTATCGCCGTGCCTGGTTCGATGACGGCACGCCGCTGGGCTCGACGGAAAGCGACGAATGTCGCATCGATTCGATCT
This sequence comes from Pseudoxanthomonas sp., assembly GCA_040005195.1. Lineage (GTDB taxonomy): Bacteria > Pseudomonadota > Gammaproteobacteria > Xanthomonadales > Xanthomonadaceae > Pseudoxanthomonas_A. The sequence goes on along the minus strand of JBDTZK010000147.1, from coordinate 4,300 downwards.
CGCAGAGCTGGTCGGTGCTGTCCGGCGCGGCCGATCCCGAGCGAGCGAAACAGGCGATGGCCTCGCTGGACCAGTATCTGGTCAAGCGCGATGCGGGATTGATCCAGTTGCTCGACCCGCCGTTCGACAAGACCCCGCACGACCCTGGTTACATTCGCGGTTACGTGCCCGGCGTGCGCGAGAACGGCGGCCAGTACACCCATGCGGCGGTGTGGTCGGCGATGGCGTTCGCGCATCTGGGCGATCGCGAGAAAGCATGGGAACTGGCCGGCATGATCAATCCGATCCATCACGCCGAAGATGCCGTGACCACCGCGATCTACAAGGTGGAACCGTATGTGCTGGCCGCCGACGTGTACGGCGTCGCCCCGCATGTCGGTCGCGGCGGCTGGACCTGGTACACGGGTTCGGCCGGTTGGATGTACCGTCTGCTGACCGAGTCGCTGCTGGGCCTGCACCGTGAAGGCAATCGCCTTTCGCTGCGCCCGTGCATCCCGGCCGACTGGACCGAGTACAAGCTGCAGTACCGCTTTGGCGAAAGCATGTACATGATCACCATCCAGCAGGTCGACGGTGGCGAAGCGACACTCGTCGTTGACGGTTACGCACAGAAGGATTTCGGATTCGAACTGGTAGATGACGAATCCATCCACCACGTCAGCGCAAGCTGGCCCAGGCCGTCCGCGTGAATAAGCGCATCCGGCTGGATGCCGAACTGGAAAACCTGGAACGGATGCTGTCCGACTGGCGCGGCACGCTGCGCGACGAGGCCCAGTTCGGGCCGCAATTCGACGCGCTGGCGCAGGAGATAATCATGCGTGCAGACCCGGCGGACCGTGACCATGCCCGCAGCTGCATAGCCCGCATGCGGGCGATGCAGCTTCCGAGCCACACGGACCCACGCTGACTCACGTACAAAGTTGCCCACTCGTAGAGCCGGGCTTGCCCGGCTGCGCGTGATGCAACCGATCAGAAACAGCGAGCAACACCGGCCTTGGTGCGGGCAGAGTCATGACTTCCGAAACACGTGCCGGGGCAGCACTACCCGCATTGATCGCACCCGATCAGTGCTGGATCGACGAGTGCCCTGCGCGGGCCTGATGCTGGATCAGAACTGGTATCGGATACCCACGTATACCGATCGCGGCGAACCCGGTTGCAGCACCGCATCCTGCTCGAACGCGCGATCGCGCACGCTCATCGCGCCGACATAATCCTTGTCGAGCAGATTCCTGACTTCCCCGAACAGTTCCCATTGGTCACGTTGCAGGCCGGCCCGCAACCCCAGGAGATGGTAAGAACCAACGCGATACGTGTTGCTGAAATCTGCATAGCGCGCGCCGATCACGTCAAAGGTCGGCCCGGCAAAGAAGCCACTTTGATGGCGATACATCACTTCACCACGTATCGCGTAATCCGGCGCGGCGGGCAGGTCATTGTCGCCATACACCGGATCGCGATCAAAGGAGAATGCATTGTAGGTGGCACTGAGGAGTGGCTCGATGCGATGGGTGCCGTTGCCGAACGGAAAGCTGGCCCCGACCAGTGCTTCAACACCCGCGTGGGTGGTGCGGTCGACATTGGTGGACAGGCTGGTACCTGGCGCGTCGGGATCGTCAACGGAAAGGATTTCGTCGCGGATCTGCGCGTAGTACAGCGATACATCCCAGTGCCAGCGTATTGCGTCCATCGCGGCCGCCGTAGCGCCACGCAGGCCCACTTCCACTACGGTGCCGTGCATGGCATCCAGGGTGCTGCCATCGCCGCGCACGTCGTCCTGAAGCTCGAAGGTCGTCGGCGCTTCATACAACCGGCTGACACTGGCGAATGCTTCGTTGTTCTGGCTGAGCGCATACAGCGCGCCGACGCGTGGATTGAACGAGGAATAGTCGTTTTCCGGATTGCGCACGGTGCCGCTGGCCAGGTCCGTGTTGCGCACGTCGCGACCGGTGAATACGCCCTGGCCGCCGTAGACCAGGATCCAGTCCGGTGCGAACTTCCAGCGATCCACCAAGAACACTTCGATGCTGTCCGAGCGATTGTCGATGATCCCGGTCTGGCCATTGCGCCGGCCGCCGTCGTTGCGGTAGTTGCCGCCCTGCTCATGCGTGTTGGCCAGGTTGATACCTGCCAACACATCGTGGTCGCCGGCCTTCAGGCTGTATCGCAGCATGCCGGCCCACGTACGCTGGTCGGTGTTCTTGAGCAGGCTGAAAACCTCGACGGGCGGGTTGGGGCCTGGGCCGTCGAAATCCACCAGCACCTTGTCGACGATAGGGTGGTACAGGTTCTGGTCTTCGTACGACAAACCGAACTCCAGGCGGCTTGCATCATTGAAGTTCCATACGCCCTTGGTGGCCAGGCGGTCGGTCCTCACGTTCAACTGGAAGTTGCCGGTGATGGCCGACGGATTGGCCTGCCTCCTATCCTGTTTGAACTGGGCGCGGGTCAACGCACCTGCCAGTTCCTCGTCGTTTTCGATATGCGTGGCAAAGAAACTCAGACCGAAGTCGTCCGACACCTGCCAGCCGGCGTTGGCATACAGGCTGGTCCGTTCTTGCTCGCTGTGTTCGCGATAGCCATCTCGGCTCGTGCTTTCCAGGGTCACCTGGCCATCAAGGGCGCCCGATACGCCGCCCGCAGTGAGCCTGCCGCTACGCTGACCGTTGCTGCCGCCGCCCAGCGACACCTGCATCGGAGAACTGTTGCGCGCGGTCGGCGACACGAAATCAATCGCGCCACCCAGCGTGCTTGCCCCATAGGTCAGTGCATTGGCACCGCGTGCAACCACCACGTAACGCGCTCCCAGCGGATCAATGAAGCGGTTGTGGTTGTTGCCGTCGGCGGTACTGACCGGCAGCCCGTCCTGGAACAGCTTGATGCCATTGCTGTCGTAGTCGGTGGCATCCAGGTTGGATCCGCGGCTGGAGATAAAGACGGCATCGCCGCCGGTGCCGCTTTCCGTCCACACGCCGGGCACGTAGCGCAATGCATCGGACAGATTGGTGACCGGCCTTTCGTGGAATGACTCGCCATCCACAACGGTCACCGCACCGGGTGTCAATGCCTGCTCGGCCTTGAGTGCATCAAGTGCCGCGGACCGGACCTGGATCGTGTCCAGGGTGGTGGCGTCGGGGAATTCGGCAGCAAAAGTCGAGGCTAAGGGAAAACACGCGATGGCAATCGCAAAGGCCAGGCGCGATACGGGCGGCATCGCAATTTCAGAAAAATGCATCAGAAGAACTCCGGAAAAATAAAAAAGAGAAGGCGCATGCAACCCGTGATCAGGACGCATGCGAAAAACGTGTCAGCGAAAACGCTCAGGATCTGCAGGGCGTCGCCTGCATCAGTGATGCGGTGCCGTACCCTGCGCGCCGGCCGTCATGGAGCGCACCTGGAACAGAACCGGCAGACGACCGGCCTTCTCGAACACCAGCGTCGCGGGCACTGACCCGCCTTCCACGAACGGCTGCGTGGGCTGGATGAACATGAGGTGGTAGCCACCGGGCTTGAGCGTGGTGATCTGTCTGGCAGGCAGGGGCAGCCCCTGTTCCAGTTCACGCATCCGCGCCACACCGTCGACGTGGCCCATTTCATGCAGTTCGACACGCTGCGCCGCCGCACTTTCCACACGTAACAGCCGATCAGGTGTGTCACCGCGGTTGTCCAGCGTGAGGAAGCCGCCGGCGACCGGTGCGTTGGGTGGCGTGGCCTTGGACCACACCTCGGACACATGCAGGTCGCCGACTTGCTGTGATGCGGGCGAAGAACACGCACCAAGCGCGATCAGTACCAGTGCGCAGATTGTTTTTTTCATTAGAGAGCTCCTGCAGGAATGGATTTTCATAATTCGATGCGGATGTCATCGAGCAGGGTCAGCGAGTGGCGCTCGCCGTCGAGGCGCTGGCCGTCGAGGCGCTTGAGCAGCGCATGGCCAATGACGATGGCCCACAACAACAGCCACGCGCCCAGGAACGAAACCAGCATCAGGGTCATGGACATGGATCACCTCATTGTTTGGGGAGTCAGGGACAGCCACAGCCGCTCCGCCAGCCACAACAACGCGGCCGACAGCGTGAGCAGTGGCAACAGTGCGAACAGCAACACGGAGGAGCACCGCAACCACAGCGGCCAAGGGCGCGCTGCACGCGGCGGCACGCCCATGGCATTGGCCGGTTTGCGTCGCCACCACGCCATCACCCCGGTGACCGACATCCACACCAGCGCACTGGCGAACAACGTGTTCAACCAGGGGCCGATGCGTCCGAAGAAACCGCCTTCATGAATGCTCACACCGGTG
>JBDTZK010000146.1:0-5662 GCA_040005195.1 Pseudoxanthomonas sp. | reverse complement strand
GGGTTTCCATCACTGGGCAAGCAGTCCGCGTGGCGGGAAATTGGGGCAGCGCTATTCCGAAAGCCTGGGCGGCAGCAGCTTGCGAAGGGCGCAGTGTGTGCTGGATGAAGTCGCCCGGTTCGAACAAGAGTAGACCTGCAGGAACGGGCCGCGTGCTTACCGCTGTTTGGAATGGTTTTTCAACAACTTCACCTGCAGCAGCCCGGCCAGCATGAGGTCCACTCTGCCGCCTAAAAAAAGCCCACCGCGCGGGTGGGCCTTGGATCCTGGAGCCACGTCAGCGCGTGCTGCTTCCAGTAAAACCACGGATCAACGCAGGCTGTAGCCCGATACCCGCCAGGTCTTGTCGTCATCGGCATGGAAGGAGACGATTTCACGCACCGGCTGCGGTGCATTGGCGAACTTGCTGGCGTAAGCCACCGTGATGTAGGTGCCGGCGGGAAGGCCCTGCGGATTGTTGGCTTCATAGAAGGCACGGGAGACACCAACTACCTTGCGTTCGGCCAGTGCGCCAAGGGTCTTGCGGTCTGCGGTGATCTGCTGCACGAACGCCTCCTTGGTGACGACAGCCTTGGCGACGGGCGATGCGCCTTCCCAGACTTCGCCGGTCTTGTTCTGGTCAACAAGCTGGATCACCTGCGCCGCGGCCTTGGTCATCTCGGCATCCTGCTTGGCCAGCTGCGCCTGCTGTGCCGGAGTGATCTGCTGTTGCTGTGGCGCGGCGGCCGGTGCGGCTGCAGGCTGGGCCGGCTGCTGGGCATGGGCGATACCGGCAAAGGCGAGCGAAGCGGCCAGCAATACGAAACGTGAAGTCTTCATGGATTCTCCGTAACTCGGGATTGGTGGGGCAGCGGCCAGTCTATGCCAGTAGCCTTCGGATTCGTCAGCGACAAGCTTGCGCGTGGTACACAATTGACGCCCTTCCCCGTTGACCCCGAGCCATGAACCACTTGGATTTCGAACTGGATCGCGACCACATCGAGCTGAACCAGCTCTTGAAATTGACCGGCGTCTGCGACAGCGGCGGGGCTGGAAAGGCCATGGTCGCCAGCGGTCTGGTTGCAGTCGACGGCGTGACCGAACTGCGCAAAACCCGGAAAATCAGGGTGGGCAATGTGGTCAGCCTGGCAGGCGTCCAGATTCATGTTACCGCGGCAATCGACCCTGCATGAAGAAAGCCACTGCCTTCCTCCTCCATTCCGCAGGGTCCAACGGAAAAGGTCGATGAGCCTTGCGTGGATTGTCCTGCTGATCCTGCACGTTGTCTTGCTGGGCTGGATGGTGATCGTGTTCAAACGGTTGGTACGTCTGCGCAACAACACCGGCGACCTCTGCAGCTTCACCCAAGCGGTGGGCAGCGGCCTGGGTTCACAGATCGCTTCTTTCCCCAGCCTACCGGGCAGCGCCCTGGCTGGTGGTGGCGGTGCAGGCGGTGGCCGTTGAAGCCAACGAACTGCTGGCATGTGTACCTGATCGAATGCCGCGACGGCAGCCTGTATACCGGCATCGCCGTCGACGTGGCAGCGCGTTATGCAATGCACGTCGCCGGCAAGGGCGCCAAATACACCCGCTCACATCCACCCGCCCAATTGCTGGGCTATTGCACGTGTCCGGATCGCTCAACCGCAAGTCGTGTCGAATACCAGGTCAAACAGCTTTCACCTGTGCGCAAACGCGAGCTTTGCAATATGTGGTTGCAGGAACAGGCCAAGGCATAACCTTGAAGCCTGCGCGAGTCATGGTTCAGAACAAGGCCCAGAGGACCTGCAGCAATCCCCACAGCGATACCGCCCAGACCAGTGAACGGACATACGGAATGCCCGCCGCATAGATGGGCAGATAGGCCAGCCGAGCCCAGAAGTAAACCTGGGCGCCAAGCGCCGTGTCGCCATTCGTGCTTTGGGTAGCGACCACCGCGAGGACTGCCGCGACGAAGAACGGAAAGGTCTCCAGGAAATTGCGCAGCGCACGGTCCACGCGTGCCGCCACACCGGTCAGCGGTCTGGTTTCACCATCACGTGCGCTCGCATTCCACTTCAAGCCCCGCTGGCGGGTCATCAGCGCGGCCCCCAGCAGCACATGGAACAAGCCCAGCGCAATCGCCCAGGCCAGCATCTTGATTTCGATCGTCATCACTCGTGCTCCGTTGTTGAATCAGTTAAAGCACCCGGTCACAGACCGGTGCTGATGGCCTGCAATGCGAGGCGGAATGCCGCAGGTTCAACTGGAATGGCAGCGCTGAAAGGAGGCTAGCGCCGATGGCGAATACCTCACCCGGCCACCCGACAGACATCCACCTACTCCCGCCGCTACACCAGGGCAATCATAGCCAAGTCCCGGCGTGGCGTTCGTCGCTACTCACTGCCAGCGCTGGCCGCCGCATCGTCACGGTCGTGCCGCGACAGCGGGCTTTCGGTCGGGCACCTGCCGTCCGGAAAACCTAAATCCGCACGCAGGGCCAGCCCACAGGCATCCATGGCTTCCGACGTTGTCTGCGGAAGCTGGCAGCTGCGCTCGAAGGCACGGGTAAAATCATCCTTTCGACGCACGAAATCCTCGCCGCATTTGCGCGTGAGCTGGATGCGCTCCAGATCGTCCTGAACGGCATTGGTGCCATCCAGTCCATAGGCAAGCAATTCGTCCGGGGTCAACACGCGCAGCTTGCGATTGGGAACAGTCATCATCAGGTCGGCCACCGCCACCGAGGCGCCATTGCGCTCAAGGTAATCCTTCATCTGTGCGTAGACCTCGCGCAGCTCCTGGCTGAGTTCGGCGCGAGACGTGGCTTTGGAATCGATCCGGATCATGCGATGGATACCGACTTTCCCATCGACCTGCCGGTCATCGCCAGCCGCCAGGATCAGCACGCAGGCGCTGTGGCAAATAGCATCCGCTGCCACGCGTATCTTCCACTGGGAAGCGCCGATGGCATCGCCCGCCTTCATGGCGTCTTCCACGTGGCCGCCACTGGAATCAAGATCGAGCAGGCGGCTGGGGATATCGAATCGCTGGGCGATATTGCCCACCCGCTCCACCAATGCGGTGAAGTCCGTGGCGATCTTGCCCTGGTAATGCAGCCGCAGAATTCCGGGCTTTTCGCACGTGGCCACGGCGGCCAACACGCTGGCGTAGGAGAGGTCGGTCAATGGAACGCCGCCCCTGCCTTCAACCGCATCGATCTGGCAATCGATGGAGGCCTCGCCCGACGTTAACGCAATTGCTGGCCAATCGGTGCCTTTCAACACATCGGCCTTGGGGACAGGCAATGCCGGCAGCACCGGGCCACCACTGAGTGCACCGCCCTGCTCTGCATTGACGGGAACATCGACGATGGTCGCCGCCGCTTGCACGGGCTGCTTTTGCTGGCACGCGGCAATGACAATACAAAGCGCGGCCAGGAATCCTTGCTTGATGAAATGCTGCATCGATATCCGTGAACCTTGGGAGCCAATGCCACACAACTTCATCGTCGCGCAGCGTCACCTAGTCTAGTGGGCTCATGGCATCCGAACCGAACGGTCGATGAATTCAAACCAGTCGTCACATGTCGCCGGTCACTGACACCGATGAAATGGGGCGTATTACCGCTTGATCTTGAAGGCATAAGTTGAAATATCGTTTCAACTTTTCATGAATATAAAGGTCTTGTTGCAACAGCCCCGCCTCTTGACGCGGGATCAGCAAATTGGTCCCTGTCCCAAGGGCGAGGCAGTACGCGCGCAGTTCGTACGGGCGACTTCTGCTAGAAGGAGCGTGTGAAAGTAGTGGGTCATTACATTGACAGCGCCGGATTCTGATTTCCCAAGCAGGAGTGTCTGGCACCCATAATCGAACACGGAAGTGGCCGAGCATTTCCCAATGAACCTTTTGCCTCGTTCCCCGACTACCTTGGCGACGAGTGAAGGAGAGTCCCCGTGGAGCGAAACACGACCAACCGCGAGCATGCCGATCAGTTGCTGGTGGTCCGTTGTCAGCTGGGTGAGCGCGCAGCCTTCGACGACCTGATACGCCGATGGTCGGGTTCGCTGCATCGGTACGCGCTGAAGCTTAGCAATGACCCCGAACTGGCCAACGACCTCACCCAGGATGTGTGGGTACGCGTCATACACGGCATCGCAAGCCTGCGGGAAGCTGCGCAATTCCGACCCTGGCTGTTCGGGATCGCGCACCGCACGTTCATGGACCGCCTGCGAACCCGCTATGCCATGCCTGTGGATACCGGCATCGACATGGAAATGATCGCATCTATCGACGATAGCGACTTTGATGGGGATATCGAGCAGAGGTTGACGACCACCATGGCATTGCTGCCGATGGTCGAGCGCGAAGTGTTGACGCTGTTCTATCTGGAAGAACTTTCGCTGGCCGACATCGCGGATGCCCTGGGCATTCCGGTTGGTACCGTTAAATCGCGGCTGTTCCGTGCAAGAACGCTGCTACGCCAAAAAATACTTCAAGAGGACTCTTCCCATGGTCAATAAGCCTTCGTCAATCTCCCTCGAGGCGGAGCTGCAGCAACTGACGACACGCCTGCTTTCTCCACAGTCGCGATATGGCCACGTGGCCTTGTTGCTGGCCGCGCTGATGATGTGCGTGTTGCTCGGCGCACTATTGGCAACCGAACCTGCATTGCCGGAGCGCACCCAGGCCGCGCTTGTCGTCATGCTGTGCATCGGCGCCTGCTGGGTGGCCTATGCGTCCTGGGTACTGCGGCAGCGCAGGCCTCTGCTGGCCAATCACCGCATCGTGGCAGGTTGGATGGCAGTGGCTTTCACTGCGGTATTTGTCGCCGGCGCACTGGGAATGACCGTCGCCACGGGTAGCGCGACCTTCTATGCGGCCGCGGCGGCAGGGGTCGGGATGCTCGTTCTTGCGGTAGGGGTTCTCGTCCAGGCTTATCGCCGCGCCGCCTGGCTGCAGACTCGGCGTCTAGAACTTGAACGCCAGCTGGGAGAACGGGAGTGAACTGTGCACGCAGGGCGCTTGCCATGCCGAATCGGAAGTAGATGCTGGTCAATGTCCGCCAACTTGAAGGGAACGGACGTCACCGTGCACACAGGCTAGGAAACTGTGGCGAAGGCGCACTTCCTCACCGCACCTGTCGAGCCGCGATACCGCCCACTTCGGCCAGCACGGCATTACGCGTGTCTTGCGGCACCGATGACTCGGCGTAGTACGCGGTGACCAGCAACGGCGCGCGACCGGGTGGCCAGACAATGGCAACGTCATTGGTGACCCCGTTGCTGCTGGTGCCGGTCTTGTCGCCAACACGCCAGTTTTTCGGCAAGCCTGCACGCAGACGCGTGTCGCCCGTGCTGGTGGCCACCAGCCAAGCCGCCAGTTGCGTGCGCGACGCGGTGGCCAGCGCATTGCCCAACAGCAGTACACGCAGGGACGTCGCCATCGCCCGGGGCGACGTCGTGTCGCGTGGATCGCCGGGAATGGCTTCATTGAGTTCGGTTTCCCGGCGGTCGAGCCGGGTCACGCCATCGCCCAGGCGGCGCATGAATGCGGTCAGTCCGGCTGGCCCGCCAAAACTGTCCAGCAACAGGTTGCCTGCGGTGTTGTCGCTGAGGGTGATTGCCGCGTGGCACAACTCGGCGAGAGTCATGCCCGACTCGCCTGCATGCGTTTCAGTGACCGGCGAATAGGGAACCATATC
>JBDTZK010000145.1:0-5697 GCA_040005195.1 Pseudoxanthomonas sp. | reverse complement strand
CCCGCGCGCCTGAACTCGACCGTTTCGCCGCACGCGCCGAACTGGGCCACGCGTCCACCCGTGATGGCGGCGAAGGCAGCAGCGTCAAGGCAATGGCCAACCTTCCCTTGCTTCGCGACCAGCTTGCGATGCGCCTGGTCGTCACTCAGGAAAAACTGCCCGGCTGGATCGACGACCCGGTCACCGGGAGTCGTGATGTCAATGGGCAGGAGGTACGGACCACACGCGTGCGAATGCGCTGGTCCCCGAGCGACCCATGGCTCACCGACGTGAGCCATGCCAGCTCTACTTCCGATGCCTCTGGAGGTGGGTATGCCGCAGATGACTTCGACCAGGCCGTCACGGTGTTGGGTACGCGCTCGAAGTGGCAAGGCAGCAGCGTTGTTTCAAGCTATCAGGCAGGGAATTCGCTATTTGCCTACCTGTATTCCGAAAGCAGCGTGGATTTCCTGGTCGGGGGCGAGCTGCTGCCTGAGGTTGGCTTCGATGTTGGAATCGCCGTGCACGTTCGTTCACATGAGCTGCGCTGGAGTTATTCGATTGCCGATCGGCTCGACTGGCAGGCGGGCTACGCACACCGGCTGGCCACGCGTACCGATCGCCAGGTGGTGGATGGGGTGCCCTCGATGTCTCAACAGTCCAATCGTGCGGACTCGCTGTATGGGGAAGGCACACTGCGTACCTTGGACGGGGCGTGGGCGTTGACTGCCGGCCTGCGCTATTTCACCGACCATCTGGAAGCGCTGGGAACGGTAGACGACACCGTATTGGTCACCGATTCCACTTTCAGCAGCCTCAATCCGCGCCTTGTCGTCGCACACCAGTTTTCCGCAGACCACCTCTGGTACGCGAGCATTGCCAGTGGTTTCCGCTCCGGGCAATTGCAGCCGATCACTTCGCTGGCCGCCGCCGAGCGCCTCGGCGTGGCGCTGCCGTTGTCCATAGACCCCGATGAAATCCTCTCCGGGGAGATTGGATTCAAGCGATTGCTGGCACAACGCCGCCTGCTGATCGAAGGCGCGTTGTTCCAGAACCGCTGGAAGGGACTCCCGGTGCGGGTGCCCCTTGACGAAGCCAACAACGGCATCGCGAACTCGAAAGGCGCATTGATACGCGGCGCGGAGCTGGGGGTGCGCTACAGCACGCTTTCCAGCCTGAGCCTGGAGTTCGGCGCAAGTGTGTTGGATGCGGTGTATGTCGCCGACGTGCCGGGGACACCTCTTGCCAAAGGCACCCGGGTCTACAACGTGCCCAAGTACACGGGCTCTGCATCGGTCAGTTATGCGTGGGCGCTGGGGGGGCTGACGGCCACCGCGTCGGTCACCGGCCTCTACAACTCCCGTCGCGCGACCTCACTGACGGTGGGCAGCAGCGGCGACTCCCTCTTCTCCAGCAGCCTGCGCATGGGCATCCAGTCACCCCGCGGGTGGGCGCTCCATGTCTATGGCGACAACCTCGGCGATGACCGCGGGGCAGTGGATGGACGGAATTCTTTCGGTGCCGCCACCCGTCTGAGGCCGAGGACCTTCGGCATCGAGTTCGGTTTCACCTACTGAAGCGCGGCCCGTTGCGCGCGGTCCATTTCACTTTTGCTGCAGTGCTTCGTCAGGGTATTGGGGACTGAAACAGGGCAAGGCGGCCGACGCCCCGGCAGCTCCCCTCCCTCAAGCCAACGGAGCCATGTGCATGTCCAGCATTAAACCCTCAAATTCCTGTCGCCGTGCCGGCCTGCTTGTGCGCAGTCCATTGGCCACGTGCGTGCTCGCTGCGCTGATCCTTGCGCCAGCGGCACATGCGCAGGAAGCGCCGTCCACCCGGCAGGCAGAAGAAGCCGTCACACTGGGCAACGTGGTGGTCACCGCGCGCAAACGTGACGAACGCCAGCTCGACGTGCCGATTGCCATGAGTGCGGTCACCGGCGAACAGATCGATGCCATGGGTCTGCTCAACGTCACCGACGTCATCAACATCACGCCAGGCGCTTCCTCCATCGACACCGGGGGTGGCTTCACCCAGGTGCAAATCCGCGGCGTCTCCAGTTCGCTCGGCGGCAACGACAACGGTTACTACATCGACGACACCCCGTTCACGGGCGTGACCGTGCCGTGGTACCCGGATGTGCGTTCGTTCGACATTGATCGGGTGGAAATACTGAAAGGGCCGCAAGGCACGCTGTTCGGCGAGGGCTCGATGGGCGGTACCGTGCGCATCATTACGCGCAAGCCTGATTTCGACCGTTTTGCAGCGGGCGTTGAACTGGACGCCTCGCGCGTGAGTGGTGGCAGCGACGGCATGGGCGCCAAGGTCTACGCCAACGTGCCACTGATCGAGGACAGGCTGGCCTTGCGCTTCGCGGTCACCGACGAGACGACGCCGGGCTGGATCGACAACGCCGTGAGCGGCGAAAAGAACGTCAATGACAATGGCATACGCACGCACCGCGCCAAGCTGCGCTTCGCGCCGACCGCAAACTGGAACATCGACGTGGCGTACTGGAAGTACAAGTCGGACAGCAAGGCGGCCTCCAACGCCGCCTACAATGACATGACCAACGATTCGTTCCTGTCCAACGAGAACGAATGGGATTCCACCAGCCTCACCAGCACCTACGATTTCGACCGTTCGCAGTTGGTCTACGTGTTTTCCGATGGAGACCTGACCTTCGGCCAGTTCGGCGAACTCGCGCCGGGGCTTCCGTTGACTGCGGTCATCGAGATCGGCGTGCGTACCCATGAGCTGCGCTGGGCGTCGACCGGGGAGCGCAAGCTCGACTGGACGGCGGGTTACTACCTGCGCAAGGCTGTCCGTAACGACGCGATCGACATTCCCGGCATCCTGACCAGCACCTCCAGCCAGATCAACGACGCCTACGCCTTCTTCGGCGAAGCGACCTTGAACCTCGGCGAGCAATGGGCGCTGACCGGCGGTCTGCGCTATTTCGAGGACGAAGTGGACGGTTCCGATACCGCCGGCGACGGCAGCACGTCCACGTTGGACGCGAACTTCGACAGCTGGAATCCGCGGGTCAGCCTGTCCTACAAGCCATCCGCCGACACCACGTTCTACGCCAGCGCGGCCAAGGGCTTCCGTTCCGGGCAGCTGCAACCGATCGGCTCGATCCTGCTGGCGGAACTGTTCGGCGTCGAACTGCCATCCACCATCGATCCCGACACCATCTGGACCTACGAGCTCGGCGCTAAAGCCTTGCTGGCCGGTGGCAAGGTGCTGGTCGAAGGCGCGATCTTCTACAGCGACTGGGAAGGTGTCGCCGTGCGCGTGCCGATCACGCCACAGATCAATGGCCTTGCCAATTCCGACGGCACGAAGAACAAAGGCGTGGAATTCAACGTCGTCTACACGCCAAACAGCAGCCTGACCCTGCAGGCGGGTGGCAGCTACATAGATGCCACTTATTCGGCGGACGTTCCCGGCACGCCATTGTTCAAGGGCACGCCGGTCTACAACGTGCCCACTACCACCTTCAACACCTCTGCTTCCTACGGCTGGGACGTGGGGCAGAACCTGCGCGCCATCGCCTCGGGCCTGGCCCGGTACGAATCGGAGCGGGAAACCGCGCTGACCGCGGGGACACCCGGCGATGCACTCACCCGCATCGGTGCACGCATCGGCCTGGAATCCCCGATGGGCTGGGCCGTGTACCTGTACGGCGAGAATCTGACCAACGAGGACGGCGCCATTGATGCACGCAGCGCCAGCCAGTTCGACGGTGGAGGAAACCTGGTACGTCTGGGTGCCGCCAACCGCTACCAGCCGCGCACCTATGGCGTGCTGTTCCGCTACGACTACTGAGTCGCCAAACCCAACCAACACAGGACACCTGGAATGAGCATATCCAAAGGTATTTCCTCGAGCCTGCTGGCCCTGGCGATGACAATCGCCAGCGGGCAGGCAGTGGCGGGAGAAGATGAACTGCAATGGCTGGAATCGCCGCACGACGCCAAGGCGCTGGTCTGGGCACGCCAGCAAACGGAACAGACACGGCGTGAGCTTGGCGCCTTGCCCTCCAAGGCAACGATGGTCAAGGAGTTGTCGACAATATTGGCGCAGGCGCCTGCCGAACCCGACCAGTACCCGATGGGTGCGCGCATCGCACGCTTCCTGCGCGATGGGGGCCATCCCTACGGCTTGCTGCAGGTCGCGCCACGCAACGCGCAGGGCAGTGCAGGCGAGTGGAAGACGGTGCTCGACGTGGCCGAATTGCGCAAGCGTGAAGGCGTGCCGTTCGAGCTGCAGGCCTACGGTTTGGGAAGCAGTTGCCTGGCGCCGGAATACACGCATTGCCTGTTGCGGCTTTCGCCTGGTGGTGGCGACGAAGTAGAGATAAGGGAGTTCGACATCTCCAGGGGCGAGTTCGTGGCGGGCGGATTCAAGGTGGCGAAATCGCGCGCCTTCGCCGAGTGGATAGGACCGGACAAATTACTGGTAGCGCATACCCTGGGGGAATCGCCGAAGACGCTCGCGGGTTGGCCGGCTTCCGTCGGTGTGTGGACGCGGGGAGAGCCGCTTGAAAAAGCCAGGCCCGTCTACCGCGGCCAATCCAGCGACGCCATCCTTCAGATCTCCACGGTCGGCGCAGGTGCTGGTACGCAGGGCGTCGTGACCCGCGCCATCGACTACTCCACCTTCGAAGTGTTCGTGGTCGACGCGACCGGCAACCCGCGGCAGCTGCCGTTTCCACATGCACTGAAATCTTTCGGCGTGCTGGGTGCATCGTCGCGGCATGTCGTCGCGCAACTGGCGCAGGATGCAGTGATCGAAGGCAGGGACTACAAGGCTGAAACCGTGGTCGCCTACGACGCCGATCCGCGCACGCTGGAAGGAAAGCGCGTCTCGGTGCTGTATGCGCCGGCCGAAGGCGAATTCGTCGACGCGGCCTTCGGCGGGCTCGCCGCCGCCCGCGACGACGTCTACCTGCTGGTCAATCGCGGCCTGGGCCAGCGCGTAGTCGCCTCCACGTTCAAGGACGGCGTTTGGACGCAACGCGAAGTACTGCAGGCCGCGGCCGGCGAAACCATCAAGGTGCAAGGCAGCGAGCGCCACCGCGATGAGTTCGTTGCCTCGATCGCTGGCTTCCTGACGCCCCGCAGCCAGTATCTTGTGCGCGAGGATGGAACACGTACCCTGCTCGCGCAGGACCCGGCGTTGATGGATGGCAGTGGCTACGTCACCGAGACCGGTTCGGCCATATCCAAAGACGGCACCAGCATCGACTATTTCCTGCTCAAGCCGCGCAAGCCGGAAGCGGGCCCGCAACCGTTGTTGATGACCGGCTACGGAGCATTCGGAATCTCTTTCCGCCCCGGCTATTTCGATGCGGTCGTGGGTGGCCCTGCGCTGAAACTGTGGCTTGAGCGCGGCGGCTCGGTCGCCATTCCGGCAATCCGTGGAGGCGGCGAGCGCGGTTCCGCTTGGCACACGGCTGCCATTCGGGAGAAGCGCCAGAACTCCTACGACGATTTCATCGCGGTTGCCGAGCATCTGGTCAACACCGGCTTCACTTCACCCGAACGCATCGGCATCTTCGGCATGTCCAATGGCGGCTTGTTGACGGCCACGCTGGGCACGCAGCGTCCGGACCTGTTCGGCGCGGTGGTAAGCGACGTGCCCCTGACCGATCTCATCCGCATGCGCCACATTGGCATGGGCGCAGCATGGATGGACGAGTACGGTAATCCC
>JBDTZK010000144.1:0-5734 GCA_040005195.1 Pseudoxanthomonas sp. | reverse complement strand
TGCAGGTGCAGGTAGAACGACGGTGCGGGAACCAGCTTGCGACGTTCGTGATAGAGCCGCGCGCCTTGCCAGGGCTTGTACGGCGACTTGTCGTTGGAAAACCGCGCATCGCGGTAGATGCGGAACAAGGAGCCGCCCACTGTTTTGGGGTCTGACCGGAAATGCGGGCTGACCATGGCCAGGTCTGGCTGAAGGTCGGTCAGCAGCTTCAGGAAAGGCTGGCGCACGTGGTCTTCGTACTTCTGTTTGTTGGCCGCGAACCAGGTCTTGTCGTTGTGCTTGGCCAGGGCACGCAGGAACTTGAAGCTGGCATCGGAGAAATAAGTGGTCATGTCCGTTCGCGTTTTGTGGGTGATTGCAGGCCAGGCTCAACAGGAACGACGTGAGTCGCCAATAAGAGTGCGGAAAGAAAGATCACCGGTTGGGGACCTGCGCCTGTCCTGTCACGACAACTCCGCCTTGAGGTCCTGACCCCAAACCTGCAACTGGTCCAGCAGGATCTGCTTGGCGCCCTCGTTGGCATGTTGCTGGCGGAGCAGTTCAATCTCTGCCTCGAAACGATCAAACGAATATTCCGACAGGCCGCCATCCACCTGCAGTCGTTGTCTGCGATAACCATCCCATTGCAACTGTTCGGGTTGCGTCAAGGTGCCGGGCCAATTGCGGGCCCGGTAACGAAACAGTAGCTCTGCCAGACGGGGATCCTTGAAGCCGAACTCGCGTGTTCCCAGGTGCTCGGGTGGAGTGGCTCGCACTTCGGCCGTGCGCCGCTTGTCGCCGTCGGCAATGAAGCCGTCGTAGAGCGAGGCATCCACGTCCGACGGGTCATGGGCGCGTTCGCTGCCAAAGACCTGGCGCATCTTCTCGGCCAGCTGCGTGGCGAAAGGGCGCAGCCGTTCGGCCGTTGCTTCCACAGCTGCCGGATCAATCTGCAATCGCTGGAAGTCCTCGTTGCGCAGATGCGCCCAGGACACAAGCGCGGGAGAGCGATTCAGGTGCACTTCCTTCAGCGGCACGCGTTGCTCGCCCGGCGGCAGGTCCGCGGCGGGGGTATACAGGCGGTCGGCAATATCGCCGGCATCCAGGCGCAGCAAAGCGTCGGCATCGCCGTCCAGATCGAACACGATGATGCGGTTGTCGAAGCGCGGATGGCGCACGAGCGGCAAGACCGGCGCGGCGCACAGGCGACTGGCCGGGTAGCGCTGCGAGATGTGCAGGGCCGGCGTCAACGCTACCGTGTCCAACAGCGTGGCTGCGAAGCGCTTGTCGCGCAGTTTCAGTGCGTAGTCCCAGAGCTTTGGCTGTGCATCGCGAAATGTGCGTGCCATGCCGATCGTCGCATATACATCGGACAGTGCTTCGTGCGCGTCGCCCTGGCGCACATCGTTGGCCAGCGCCAGGTGTTCCAGCTTGAATGAGGTTGCGCCATCCTCGCGCTTGTGCCACACGATGCCTTCAGGACGTAACGCATGCGCCAATCGCATCACGTCCAGCAGGTCCCAGCGCGAATTTCCAGCGCGCCATTCGCGCTCGTAGGGGTCATGGAAATTGCGGAACAAGCCGTGGCGCACGAACTCATCGTCGAAGCGCAGCGAATTCCAGCCCAGCGTGCAGGTTTCCGGGCGCAGCATTTCCTCGGCGATGCGGGCAAGGGCCTCGGCTTCGTTCACGCCTTCACGCCAGGCATGCTGCGGGGTGATGCCTGTGATCAGGGTTGCGATAGGCGAGGGAAGCAGGTCGTTGGCCGGCTGCACGAAGAAGCTGATGGGCTCGTCGATGATTTTCAGATCGGCATCGGTGCGCACGGCCGCGAACTGGGCAATCCGCGTACGACGCGGATCGCTACCGAAGGTCTCCAGGTCATAGAACAGGAAACTCGCGGCCATCAGGCGGCATCCACCAGCTGATCAAGCCGCGACAGCACCTGTGCATCGACCGCCTGCCAGTCGATACCTTCAAGCGATCCCCGGCCGCGTGTGGCGTCGATCAGGATCTCGCGCTGGATCTCGCTGAGCATCCATGCGGTCATGTAGGGAATCAGCATGAAAGTGACCATGGTGTAGTGCGGCACGAAGCGTCCGGGATGTCGTTCCTGCAGCTGCTGCTCCAGTTCGCGCTGCAGCAGGAAGTCGGGATCGTCGACGCGGTCGCGCATTTCCAGGTAGTTCTCCAGTGCCATCTGCTGGATCGCACGCGCATTCGGCTTGCGCTCTTCCTCGAAGGCGGAGAAGGCATCGGCGAGGCTGATGTTGGCTTCCAGCTTGCGGGCCAGTGACACGCAATCCTCGAAGGCGCAGTTCATGCCCTGGCCGTGAAAGGGGACCATGGCGTGCGCCGCATCACCCAGAAGTACCGCGCGCCCGTCCAGGCACCAGTGTTCCAGCGTGAGTGTTGCCAGCAAACCTGGCGGGTTCTGCTCCCAGTCCTGTTCCAGGTCGGGTATCAGCGGGATCGCATCGGCGAAGTCGCGCTCGAACATCTCCATAGCCTGCGCACCGGTTTTGACCGTTGCGAAACTGGGGTCACCTTCATTGGGAAGGAATACGGTGACGGTGAATGTCTTTTCGTCATTCGGCAACGCGATACACATGTAACGACCGCGCGGCCAGATATGCAGTGCATTGGGCTCGATCTTGAAATCGCCATCGTCTGCCGGCGGTATCTCCAGTTCCTTGTACGAATGGTCAAGGAAGTCGGTGTGTTCGCCCAGATCGTATTGCTTCATCATCGCGGCGCGTAATGACGAGCCTGCACCGTCGGCGCCTACCAATGCCTTGAACGCGACCTTACTGGAAGTACCGTCACGGTCGTCAACAAAATTTGCCTGCAGCGCCTCGAAATCCACTGCGTCCAGCCGGTGGTGAAAATGCAGGCGTGCGCCTGCCTGTTGTGCAAGATCAAGCAGCACGATATTCAAATCACCACGATGGATTGACCAGATCACTTCAGAGTCGTCGCGTCCGTAGCGCTGCAATTGCTGGCGGCCATCCAGAGAGTGGATCATGCGCCCGCGCATCATCACCGCCTGTTGCATCACTTCGTCGTCGGCATCGGCCTGGCGCAGGGCATTACGGCCGCGTTCGGCCAGGGCCAGGTTGATTGAACGGCCGCCTTCATAACCTTTCACGCGCGGATCACCGCGCTTCTCATGCACCTCTACCTGCCAGCCCCGGCGTGCCAGAAGGATAGCCAGCAAAGCACCGGCAAGGCCGGCACCGATGATGGTGATGGATTTTCCGTTGGCGTCGTTCAACATGACTGCCTCATACCCCCCGCCAGGATTCCACTTCTTCCACGAACCGATACACCTCCATGTATTTGTTGTAGAGCGGTGCGGGCGAAATCCGGATCACGTCAGGTTCGCGCCAGTCGCCAAGGGTGCCCATCGAAGCGAGATACTCGAACAGTTCACGTCCGCGCTCGCGCCCACCTGTCACCCGCAGCGACAACTGGCTGCCACGTCGCGACGGTTCTGCCGGGGTAATGATTTCAAGCGTATCGGCCACGCGTGAACGGATCAGGGCTTCCAGGAACCCAGTGATTTTCTCCGACTTGGTGCGCAAGGCCGCAACTCCTCCGGCCTTGTCGAACAATTCCAGTGATGCGAGCAGTGGCGCCAGCCCCAGGATAGGGGGATTGCTCAATTGCCAACCTTCGGCACCAGGCGTGGGTACGAACTGCGGACCCATCTGGAAGCGCGTTTCCTTCTGATGGCCCCACCAGCCTGCGAAACGTGGACGGCTGGTGTTGGCATGACGCTCGTGCACGAAGCAGCCGGCCACCGCACCTGGTCCGGCGTTCATGTACTTGTAGTGGCACCAGACCGCGAAATCGGCATTGCTGTCGTGCAATGCAAGCGGCACGTTGCCGGCAGCATGGGCCAGGTCGAAGCCGACCATCGCACCTTGCGCATGTGCCAACCGGGTGATTTCAGCGAGGTCGAATGCCTGCCCGGTCCGGTACTGGAGACCCGGCCACAGGACCAGCGCGGCACGGGATCCGTGAGTGGCGATTGCGCGCTCGATCGCCGACATCGAGAACGTACCTGCGGCTTCGTCGGGCTGTACTTCAATCAGATCGGTGGCCGGGTCGAAGCCATGGAAGCGGATCTGTGATTCGATTGCGTAGCGATCAGAAGGAAAAGCGCCGGCCTCCATGATGATGGCGGGGCGTTCGCCAGTGGGCTGATAGAAGCTCACCATCATCAGATGCAGATTGACGGTCAGCGAATTCATCGCCACTACTTCGCACGGTTGCGCACCGACGACGCGCCCCAGCGGTTCGCGAACCTGTTCGTGGTAGGTCATCCATTGCGCCTGGCCAGTAAAGTGACCTTCGACCGCCTCGTTGCTCCACTTGTCCAGCACCTGCAGGACATGTGCGCGTGCACCTCGTGGCTGCAGGCCCAGCGAGTTCCCGCAGAAATAGGCCTGTTCGTTGTGTTTGTGTTTGGGGATCAGGAATTCGCTGCGCAGCGGCCGCAAGGGATCGGCAGCATCCAGGGCGATGGCATGCGTGCGGGAAAGCGGATCGGTCATGGGGACTCAATCAAAGGAAGGGACTGGAAAGTTAGCAGTGATGCAAGAAGGCATTGCGAGTAGGGCTTGATCGCGACTTGCCTCGCTCCAACAACGGACAGGAACCGGCTCATGCGAACCTCGAGGCGGGCAATCCCAGCCATTCCAGCGCAGTACCGTGATACAGGCGCGCCTGGCCCTCAATATCAAGATCGAGTGCAGCGATGCCTGCGCCCGGTTCCTGTTCGCCGAGAGGAAAAGGGTAGTCGGTGCCCAGCATCACCCGGTCCGACCCCACGGTGTCCAGCAGGTACCGCAGCGCACGTGGATCAGCCACCCATGAATCGAAATAGAGTTGGCGGATGTAGTCGCGCGGGTTGCCGGGGTTGTCGGTGGCGACCAGGTCGGGTCGCATGTTGAAGCCATGCTCAATGCGACCAATGGTGTAGGGAAAGCTACCGCCGCCATGCGCCAGGCATATCTTGAGTTTCGGCAGCCGCTCCAGCACGCCACCGAAGATCAGGCAGCAGGCCGCGCGCGATTGCTCTGCCGGCATGCCGACCAACCAGGGCAGCCAGTACTTGGGCATGCTGGCCATGCCCATCATGTCCCACGGGTGCACCAGCACCGCTGCCTCCAGTTCGGCCGCCGCCTGGAAGAACTCGAACAGCTCGGGTGCATCCAGGTTCCAGTCATTGACATGGCTGCCAATCTGCACGCCCTGCAGGCCCAGCTGGTCCATGCAGCGTTCCAGTTCCTGCACCGCCAGCCGCGGTGATTGCATCGGCACCGTGCCGATGCCGGCGTAATGGCGCGGGTACTGGCGGCAGGCTTGGGCGGTATGGTCGTTCAGGGCCTGGTGCAGCTCCAGCGCCTGGTTGGCCTTGGCCCAGTAACTGAACATCACTGGCACGGTACTCAGCACCTGCACCTGCACACCGAACTGTGCGAACTCGTTGATGCGTACCTGTGGGTCCCAGGTCTTGGGCCAGATCTCGCGGAAGAACTTGCCGTCCTTGTAAATGCGCGCGCGGCCATCATCACCATGGTGGATGACCGGGAAGCGGTCGTCGCCGAACTTCCTCGCCAGATCCGGCCACGTGTGTGGCAGGTAGTGGGCATGGGTGTCGATCTTGAGCATGGTGGCAGTTTAGCCGGGCAGAGCAGTGGACGCCCGTGCAAGCACTCAGGTATCCGGCATCACGTAACGATCGGGG
>JBDTZK010000143.1:0-5750 GCA_040005195.1 Pseudoxanthomonas sp. | reverse complement strand
CGCTTCCGCGCCGATCCGGCCGGCGCGCACAAGACCGGTTTCTTCGCCGACCAGCGCGACAACCGCGAATGGCTTTCGCACCAGGTCGCGGGCAAGCGCGTGCTGGACCTGTGTTGCAACACAGGTGGTTTCGGCGTGTACGCCAAGGTGCGTGGCGCCGAGGAAGTCGTGGGTGTGGACATCGACGAAGACGTGATCTCGATTGCCAAAGGCAACGCCAAACTCAACGACGTTCGCCTGAAGTTCGTGCAGGCCGACATCTTTCCGTGGCTGCGTGATGCCGGCAATGCGAAAGATCTCTATGACGTGGTGATTCTGGACCCCGCCAAGATGACCCGCGACCGTGAGCAGGTGATCGCCGCGCTGAAGAAGTACCTCGACATGAACAAGCTGGCGCTGGGCGTGGTGAAACCGGGCGGCCTGTTCGCCACGTTCTCCTGCACGGGACTGGTCAGCGAGCAGGAATTCCTGGACATGCTGCGTCGCGCTGCTTATTTCTCGGGTCGCACCATCCAGATCCTGAAGTTGTCCGGCGCGGGCGCCGACCATCCGTTCATGGCCCACGTGCAGGAATCGCGTTACCTGAAAGCGGTGTTCTGCCGGGTGTTCTGATGCTTTTGCCCCCTTTGAAAGGGGGCTGGCGGCTGCGCAGCAGCTGACGGGGGATTTGCTTTTGATCTTCGCTCTGGATCAAAGATCAAAGATCAAAGATCAGAGCAGAAGCAGAAGCAGAAGCAAATCCTCCTCAATCCCCCTCTTCAAAAGGGGAAGGTCATGGTCGCTAGATAGGCAGCCTCATTCCCGCTGCGGTCGCGACGTCAGCGGGTAACCAGAGAACGGTTTCACTTCGTCCATCAGGAAGTGCGAGACGATTTTCTCCACCCCATATTCGCCAGCCAGCAGCAGGCGCGCGATGTCTTTCCAGTGATGCACGTCGTGCACGATCACACGCAACAGGTAATCGTAGGAGCCGCTGACGCGGCTTGCTTCCACCACTTCGGGCATGGCCAGGATGCGGCGGTCGAACTCGGTGAACTCGTCCAGTGCGTGCTGCTTGAACGACACCTGTGCCAGTACGATCGTGGCCGAGCGGATGCGGTCCACCGCCACATGCGCGCGGTAGCTGCGGATCAGGCCGCGCTCCTCCAGTGCACGCACCCGCGCCAGGCAGGCACTTGGTGACAGCGCGACCAGATCGGCCAAGGCCTGATTGGTGATACGTGCGTTCTGCTGCAGCACGTCGAGAATTTTCAAATCGAGTCTGTCAGGTGCTTTTACTGGCATGGCGTACTCGCAGGGCGGGCAAACGGTCAAAAGCAGCGTGAAGACAGGCCGCAGGTTGTAGGGAATCCTAAAGCCAATACTGAATAATCTACGGTAATCATGTACATATTCCGCTAATTTTGCGGGTTTGATTCCAACAAGTTTTTCTTTTTCAGTAGCTTATCAGCATACAAACCACCACGGTTTCTGCTGGACGCGGTATCGGCCGTCACTTATTACTGGTGACGAGCAAGAGGTTGATGCCGCCGCGACGGGAGGTCACTGGCGCGCCATCTGCAACTTGTCCCCTGCCGCATCCGCCAGCCATTCAAGGGAAAACCATGAACACGCCTGCCCGCCATACCCTGTCCCGCGCCATCCGCCTCGCCTGCCTGTGCAGTCTGGCCGCCGCCGCCCCGGCCTGGTCGCAAGAAGTCGACTCCGCAGAAACGACGGTGGATGCAGCCAAGACCCTGCAGACCGTCACGGTCACCGCGGGCAAGCGCGAGCAATCGGTGCGCGAAGTGGCCGGTTCCGTCTCGGCCATCAGTGGCCAACAACTGCAGGACATTGGTGCACAGAGCCTCTCCGACTACATCCAGAGCACGCCCGGTGCGGTCTTCAACAACTATCAGCCGGGTGTGTCGCACGTGGTCATGCGTGGTATCGCGACCAGCTCGGGCAACGTGCAGGGCCAGGGCACCACCGGCTACTTCCTCAACGAAGTGTCATTGAACGAACCCGGCTTCACCATCGTGGTCCCCGACATCGACACCTTCGACCTCAATCGGGTCGAGGTGCTGCGCGGTCCGCAGGGCACGTTGTTCGGTTCTTCCTCGCTGGGCGGATCAATCAACTACATCGCCAACACGGCCGACACGTCGGGCTTCGATGCGGCGGTGGAAGCCACCGTCAGCCAGACCCGCAACGCCGACACCGGCTTTGGCGCCAAGGCGATGGTCAACGTGCCGATCAAGCAGGACGTCTTCGCACTGCGCGCAGTGGCGCAGTACCGCGAAGATCCCGGCTTCCTGGACAACGTCGGCCTGGGCAAGGATGGCTCCAACGATGTCAGCGTGTCCGGCGGCCGCCTGTCGCTGGTGCTGACGCCAAATGAAAACACCACACTGACCTGGCTCAGCCTGTTGCAGAATACCGACGCCGATGACAATTCGTATCGCAATCCGGCCCTCGGCGATCTGGTGCGCAACACTGCCGTGGCCGAATTCACCAACACCGACGTGACCCTGCACAGCCTGCGCTGGGACCAGGATCTGGGCTGGGCCAACTTCACCGCCCTGGGCGCTTACCAGGACAAGTCGCAGGACTGGCGGTTCGATTACACCCCTATCCGCGTGTTCTACAACGCCGACCTTGACCTGGATCTCACCTCGCCGCTGTACATCAACTCGGGCGGCGAGAGCACCGGCCGCAGCGTGGAGCTTCGCCTGACGTCGCCCTCGGGCGGTCGC
Source organism: Pseudoxanthomonas sp. (assembly GCA_040005195.1). Taxonomy (GTDB): domain Bacteria; phylum Pseudomonadota; class Gammaproteobacteria; order Xanthomonadales; family Xanthomonadaceae; genus Pseudoxanthomonas_A. Next base: position 3,015 of record JBDTZK010000143.1, on the reverse strand, counting down.
TTCGAGTGGCTGGTCGGTGGCATGTACTTCGATACCGACAAGGATCTCTACGAAGCCATCGGTGCCGAAGGTGCGGCCGCCGAGTTCGACAACTCTTCGCTGTTCGGCCCAGGCAGCGGTGCGGTGATTGCCCCTGATGGCGAAATCTTCAATGCGTTCTATTCCAAAGTGACCGGTTCGGAAGCCGCGCTGTTCGGCGAAGGATCGATGTTGCTGACCCCCGAATGGAAACTGACCCTGGGCGGGCGGCTATTCCGTACGCGGGTCAAGATCGTGTCCACGCAGCTCGGCTTCTCCACCTATCCCGGCGCTCCCATCGTCACACCGTCGCAGACCAACGAGGAGGGATTCAATCCCAAGGTTTCGCTGAGCTACACACCCAGCGACAAGGTGATGTTCTATGGGCTGGTGTCCGAAGGCTTCCGTTTTGGCACGCCCAATGTGGCCGGTTTGAGCACGTTCCCGATTCCTGCGGGCAGCGGCAGCGACAGTCTGACCAATTACGAACTCGGCACCCGCACCACCTGGCTCGACGGCCGCTTGCAGCTGGACGCTACCGCGTTCTATGTCGACTGGAGCGACATCCAGTTGCGTCTGCAGACGCCGGACTTCTTCAATTACGCCACCAACGGCGGCAAGGCCTACAGCCGCGGTGTCGAGCTGTCGGCCAACTGGCGCCCCAACAATCAGTTCCAGTGGCTGAGCACGGTGACCTGGCAGCGTGCACGATTGGACGAAGATCTCTTCATCCTGTTCGCTGGTACCGCGCCGAAGGGTTCGCGTTTGCCGGGTTCTTCGGACTGGTCGGTCAACAACAACCTGAGCTATCACTTCGACTCGCGGTTCTCGCCCACGCTGACGTTCACGCACCAGTATCTGTCCGAAGGCATCAGCGACCTCAACTCCGCCGTACCCGGCGCAGTGGCAAACGAGCAGGGCGACTACAACGTGTTCGACCTGCGCTTCCGCATGAGTTTCGGCAACACCGATATCACCCTGTTCGGCAGCAACCTGACCGACGAGCGTGGCGTCACCCGCACCGTGTCGGAAGTCAACGGACTGGGCGAAGGCCTGGTGCGTCCGCGCACCTTTGGCGTCACCGCGCATTGGCGCTATTGAGTCGTCGCTGATGATTTCGCGCGGGAAGCGTGCGCAGGCGCGCAAGCCTTTGGAACACGTATTCGCCGATGCCGACACGAGCAGACTGCGCCGACAATCCGGCGCAGGCATCACGATGTACTGGTGCTACGGCTTGCGTCATTCGCGACGCGTGGCACTTGCTGAAGCGGAGGCACGCGCATGAGCAAGGCGATGACGCGTGATGAAGCGATGGCGTTGGGACGGCTGGATGCGCACGACCAGGCGGCGCTGCGGTGTAGCGGTGAAGTGTCTGCGGAAGAACTGGTCGACGCTGCGATTCTGCGCACCGAGCAACTGGACGACAGTCTGCACGCGGTCTGCCATCGCGAGTTTGATGCCGCACGTGAGTGCGCGCGCCGCATCGACCGCGGACCACGCGACGACAGCCATGCTGGCGTGCCGTACCTGGTGAAGGACTCACTCGCCACACCCGGCATGCCTACGCATGCCGGGTCACGCAGTCGGGATGACGCGCTGGCGACGGAAGCATTTCCGTTCCTGCAACGACTCGATGCCGCCGGCCTGGTACCCATCGGCAAGAGCACCATGCCGGAGTTCGGGCTGATGCCTTCCACCGAACCGCTGCGTGGACCGGTCACGCGCAATCCATGGTCGTTGTCGCATTCGCCGGGTGGTTCCAGTGGCGGTGCGGGTGCGGCCATCGCGGCAGGCATCGTGCCGCTGGCCCATGGCAGCGATGGCGCTGGCTCCATTCGCATGCCGGCGGCGTGCTGCGGCATCGTGGGTTTGAAACCAGGTCGTGGCGGCGTGGTGCGCGTACGTTCGCGCCACGTGCTGGAAGATCTGCTGGTCGGTGACAGCCTGATGTCGCGGAGCGTGCGTGATACCGCATGGGCATTCGCGATGACCCACCCACGCAACAACGTACCCGTCACCTCGCCTTCGCCCAGGCGCCTGCGCATTGCCGTGATTGCGGACAACCTGGTCGGCGATGCACCGCATCCGCAGGTCGCCGCTGCGCTCGCACGTAGCGCGACGTTGTGCGAATCGCTGGGCCATCATGTGCAAGCCATGTCGTGGCCGGTCGATGGCGCCGCGGTGACGCGCGCGCTGTACACGCTGTGGTCGCATCTGGCGGCGGACTGCGTGGACGTCACCGGATCCACGCTTGGCCAGCGCCGTGCACAGGAAACGCTGGAGCCCTGGACGCTGCAGCTTGCGCAGTGGAATCGCGAACACTGCGGTGTCGATGAACTGGAACAGGCGTACACGCAACTTGCGCAGTTGCCCGTGGCATTCAACCAGTTCCACGAGGCATACGACGTGATCCTGTCGCCGGTGCTGCGCTCGCCCCCATTGATGATCGGCGAGCTGGCGCCTGACCGCGCGTTCGGCGAACTGATGCCCGCACTGTTCGACTGGATGTCGTACACGCCGCTGCAGAACCTGGCCGGTACACCGGGCATTTCACTGCCGCTGTATGCCACGCCGGAAGGCTTGCCGGTGGGCACGCAGTTCGTTGCCGACCGCGGGCAGGAAGCCACGCTGCTGCAACTGGCTTTTGAACTTGAAGCCGCTGCGCCATGGCACGACCGCTGGCCGCCGCATTCCGTCGCTCCCCACAACAACACCTGATCCAAGCACAGCACACGGAACATGACATGGGACACGCAAGGGACTCGCAGTACGCCGCACGCACGCAGGACGACCTGGTCGCCCTGATCGCCGCGCAACCACTCGCCTGGCTGGTATCGGCCGGCGGAGACGATGCGGCTTCAACGCCATTGCCGTTGCGCGCGGGGTTCGATGCGCAGGGCCGACTGGTTTCATTGCTCGGCCATTTCGCCAAACGCAATCCACACGTCTTGCGCTTGCAGCGTGATCCACTGGCGCAGGTACTGGTGATGGGGCCGC
>JBDTZK010000142.1:0-5765 GCA_040005195.1 Pseudoxanthomonas sp. | reverse complement strand
ACCGGGTCGGCATGACCGTCGGCTCGTATTCCTTCTCGTCGTAGTTGAGCTGGAAATCGACGGTTTCCTTGTCGATATCGGCCATCAGCTGGTCGGTCAGTCGCGACATGCGCGCTTCGGTGTATCGCATCGCCGCGGCGGAGTCACCATCGACCGAGCCGAAGTTACCCTGCCCGTCCACCAGCAGATAGCGCAGCGAGAACGGCTGGGCCATGCGGACGAGGGTGTCGTAAACCGACTGGTCGCCGTGCGGATGGTATTTACCGATCACGTCACCGACGATACGGGCCGACTTGAAGTGGGCCTTGTTGCTGTGCGCACCAAGTTCGTTCATCGCGAACAGCACGCGGCGGTGGACGGGCTTCAGGCCATCACGGACGTCAGGAAGCGCGCGACCCACGATCACGCTCATGGCGTAATCCAGGTAGCTCTTGCGCATCTCGTCTTCGAGGTTGACCGGGATGATTTCCTTGGCGAGTTCTGCCATTCGGGTTCCGTCTTCTGGTTATTGCTTCGGCCAATAGCCGGGCAGCCGAAGCGGGTTCGGCAGACTGGGAATTGGTGGGATTTTCAACTGTCGAATTGTATCACGAACAGGCACGCGACAGCACCCTTGTTGTGCTGGGAAAACAAGCACTTGCGTAGGCATGGAGGGGTAGCAAGCGGCCACGGAGAAACCATGGAAATAAAAGACCGTCATCCTGGCGAGCACGCGACGCCAATTCGCTGACAAGGGAGTCATTGATTGCGGCCCTTGCGACCATGGCGATACCTGCTTTTCAGCAGGAACTCACTGGTTGGGTGGCATCGCAGCTCATTGCCGAAACAGCCGTGCAAGCTTGGTGCTACCAGGACAGCCCCGGCACGGGACGCCCGTCAGTCGAATGCGGCGCGCATGGATTCCAAGGTGGGGCGTGCTATCACGCCCTTTTCGGTCACGATGGCGTCGATCAGCTCGCCCGGAGTGACGTCGAAAACCGGGTTCCAGGCGTGAATGCCGTCGGCCACGATGCGCACGCCGCCGATCCCCAGCATTTCCGATGGATCACGTTCCTCGATCTCGATCAGGTCACCGCTGGCGGTCTGCATGTCGACGGTCGACGACGGCGCCACGACCATGAACTTGACACCGTGGTGGCGCGCGGAAATGGCCAGTTGATAGGTGCCGATCTTGTTCGCGGTATCGCCATTGGCGCAGATGCGGTCGGCCCCCACGATCACCCATTGCACGGCACCGGTCTTCATCAGGTGGGCGGCAGCAGAATCGGCGATCAAGGTCGCATCAATGCCGTCCTGCTGTAGCTCCCAGACCGTCAGGCGGGCACCTTGCTGCCACGGACGGGTTTCATCGGCAAACACCTTGGCAATGCGATTCTGGGCCACGCCTGCCCGGATCACGCCTAATGCGGTGCCGAAGCCTGCCGTGGCCAGTGAGCCCGTGTTGCAATGGGTCAGGACGCCGCTGCCGGGCTGGATCAGGCCTGCCCCGAGCACGCCCATGTGGCGGTTGGCAGCCAGATCTTCTTCGGCGATGGAGTGGGCTTCCCGCTCCAGAACGCTCTGCCAGTCGGCGCCGGCCATCGCCAATGCGCGTCGCATGCGCGCCAGCGCCCAGGCCAGATTCACCGCAGTGGGCCGCGCGGCGTTGAGACGCTGCAACGCCGGTTCAAGCTTGAGCGCTGCTTCCGCACCATCACTCGCGTCGATACTTCGCCCGGCCAGCACTACGCCCCACGCCGCCGCAATGCCAATGGCAGGCGCGCCGCGTACTGCCAGCGCATGGATGGCCGCAGCCACTTCGTCGCTGGTGTATGAGCTGAGGTGTTCGACCTGGAACGGCAGCTTGCGCTGGTCCAGCAGGTCGAGCGTCTCACCCGTCCAGAGGATCGGGCGGATGCGGTCGTAGCGGCTGTAATCGATAGGGTCAGGCATGTGGCAATTCTAGGGCAACTGCCGTGCACACCATGTTTCGATTAGATGACGCCGTTACCGCGAACGCTTCAGCGGACCAGGAATTCGCCACGGCACCCGCGGTCTACCCAGACACCCGCGCGATCCCAACCCCAGTTCCTGCCTTCGATACAACGGGTGCTTGAAAGTTGGCGCAACAACTGCACCCGACCACGCACGGGGACGTTACAGCGGCGCTGGCGATTGTCATCCGACTCGCAGCGGACTGTGTTGCCATTCCCATAGCGGTTGTCGCCATAGCGGTTGTCGGGATACCCATTGCCCGAATCTGCGCCGCCACCCCAGCCATTTCCGCGACCTCCTGCCTGGAACTCGGCTCTGCAGCCATTGGATACCCAGACACGGTTGCGGCTATAACCCCAGCTGCGGCCTTCAATACAGGGGGAAGAAGACAATTGGCGCACCAGACGCACGCTGCCACTACTGTCGATGTTGCATTGACGGGTACGGTTGTCGCTGGATTCGCAACGGATCGTGCGCTCGCCCTGGTTGCCGGCAGGGTAGCGACCATTTCCGCTGTAACGATAGCCCGTGGAGAATTCGGCGCGACAGCCGTGTGAGACCCAGACGCCGTTACGGTCGTAGTCCCAGTTACGCCCGCGGATGCAGGGAGTACTGGACAGCTGCCTCACCAGCTCAACCCCGCCGCGCGTCTCCATTCGGCAGTAACGCTGGCGATTGCCATCGGACTCACAGCGATAACGCTGCCCACCTGCGCCGTAACCATCGCGGTCATATTGCTGTGCGGTTGCACCTGCACCAAAGCAGATTCCAATCAGCAGCGCAAAACCCTTTAGCAGGCTCTTCATGGCATGACACCCCCGTGGTTGAGGTGGGTAGCGTTACCCGACAAGGGTGAATGAAATGCCAAGAAATCGGTTACAGCCCAAACAGGTTTTGTAGTTGGTTCAGGCGCGTGCGAAGTCGTAGGCCAATACGTCACCGATGTGGTCAGTACCCATCATCGCCATAAGCAACCGGTCGACACCCAAGGCAACACCGGCGCAGGACGGCAATCCATGCTGCAGCGCTTCGATCAGACGCAGATCAACGGGTGGCAACGAAATGATCCGACGCTCCCTGATGGCAAGGTCGCGCTGGAATCTTGCGGCCTGCTCCACCGCATCGGTGAGTTCGTGGTAACCGTTAGCCAGCTCGTGATGGCCCAGGTAGAGCTCGAAGCGCTCGGCAAGCGGCGGCGTGCCTGGCCTGATCCTGGCCAGCGCGCATTGACTGGCGGGCCAATCGCGGACGACGGTGATGCGGTCCTCTGGAAACTCCGGCTGCAGTCGATGCGTCATCAACAGATCCAGCCAGTCGTCACGGGTCAGATCATTGGCGTCGATCAGATGTGCGGATAACGACCCGCGAAGTTCTGAATCCGAGGCTTCAAACGGATCAATTCCAACGCCCTGCTGGAAAAGCTCGCGGTAGGTCATCGACACGACGTGCGCATTGCGCCCGATCAAGGCCAGTGCACGCTGCACCAGCGCCACGGTTTCATCGATCAGCTGCAAATGCTCCCAGCCCACCCGATACCATTCGAGCATCGTGAATTCGGGGTTGTGCCTCCCTCCCGCTTCTCCGTTGCGGAACACGCGACCCAGTTCATAGCAGTCACCCACGCCTGCTGCCAGCAATCGCTTCAATGCAAATTCAGGTGAAGTACGCATCCAGCGCAGTCGCGAACCTGCATCGGTATGTCCGCTGAAATGAGTCGTGAAGCTCTCGATATTGGGCTCGGTATTGCCCGCCTCGGACAGGATCGGTGTTTCCACTTCCAGCACATCGCGCTCGGCGAAATACAGGCGGAACAGCGCGTTCACCGCCGCGCGCAAACGCAACGCATCCAAGCGCACGCTCACTGCCACATTTCCAGATTCTTGCCCTCGTAGGAGCGACGCAAGTCCCGAAGGAAGTCCCCTTGGGAGACGTCGCTCCTACGGGATATCGGGGGGTGGCGAGTCATGCATGTTTGCCCAGAAAACTCAGCAACTGCGCCTCGTCCCAGATCTCGACGCCCAGTTCCTCCGCCTTGGTCAGCTTGGAGCCTGCGGCTTCGCCGGCCACGACCACGCTGGTTTTTTTCGAGACACTGCCGGCGATCTTCGCGCCCAGCGCTTCCAATTTCTCTCCGGCTTCATCGCGGCTCATCGAGGCCAGTCCGCCGGTCAGCACGAACGTCTTGCCGTCCAGTGGGCCAGCAACCGTGCGTTCGTCATTGGGCAGCGCGTCTCTCAGCGCGATCATCGCCTGCTCGCTGCGCAACATCAGCGCGCTGTTCTCCGGTACCTCCAACCAGGCGACCAGCGCGTTGGCCGATTCGGCGGGCAGACCGGCAGTGACGAAGCGATGCGCGGGCGCATCCACCAGCGCTTCAGCGGAAGCGAACGCGGTCGCCAGTTGCTCGGCACGGATGCGCGTGACCTTGGGAATTTCCATATCCACCAGCAGCGTCGCCAGGTCCAGACCGTCGCGCAGCTTTGCCGTCGCGGCATGTCTGTCGGTGATGGAAACTTCTCGCGCCAAGAGGTCGTCGATGACCTGCTGGTTGCCGGGCTGATCGAAGAAGTGGCCCAGTGATCGTGCGACTTCGCCACCCACGTCGGGCACATGCTTGAACAAGGGCCATGGCAGGTAGCGGATCGTTTCCAGATCGCCAAACCATTGCGCCAGGGCTTTGGCGGTGCTTTCACCGACGTGCTGGATGCCGAGCGCGAACAGGAAACGCTCCAGCGTGGTCGCGCGACTGACGTTGATCGCGGCAATGAGGTTCTCTGCCCATTTACTTGCCACCTTGCCCGCCTTGACCCCGTTTTTGGCAGCATGTGCCGGAGTGGTCCCATCACGCTCGTCGGCACGGCGCTTCATTTCCAGCAGGTCTTCAAGCCTGAGCTTGTACAGATCGGCCACCGTCTGCAGATAGCCGAGATCCGACAGATCTTCGATGAGACGATCACCCAGTCCTTCGACATCCATCGCGCGGCGTGAGGCGAAGTGGCGAATGGCTTCCTTGCGTTGCGCTGGACAGGAGAGTTCGCCGGAACAGCGCCAGACTGCTTCGCCCTCTTCGCGCACGATCTCCGACCCGCAGATCGGACAGACCTTGGGCATTGCCCAGGCTGTCGCATCCGCTGGGCGTTGTTCCAACATGACGCTGACGACTTCGGGAATGACATCGCCCGCGCGGCGCACGATCACCGTGTCGCCTACGCGCACGTCCAGGCGCGCGATCTGGTCGGCGTTGTGCAACGTGGCGTTGGTCACCACCACGCCCGCGACCTGCACGGGCGCCAGTCTGGCCACCGGCGTCGCGGCACCCGTGCGGCCGATCTGGATTTCGATAGCCTCGACCGTGGTGACCTGCTCCTGTGCCGGGAATTTATGCGCGATGGCCCAGCGCGGCGCGCGCGAAACGAAGCCCATTTCATGCTGGCCGGCGTTGTCATCCAGCTTGTAGACCACACCGTCAATATCGAAAGCCAGCGCATCGCGTTTCTTTCCGATCTGCTCGTAGTACGCCAGCAATCCGGCTGCGCCTTGCACGACTTTCGATTCTGCGCTGACCGGAAAACCCCATTCGCGGAGTTGCGTCAGTGTGGCCGAATGCGACTGCGGCAAGACGCCGCCTTCGACCATGCCAGTCCCGTAAGCGAAGAACGCCAGTGGACGTTGCGCAGTCAATCGCGGATCGAGTTGCCGCAGCGATCCAGCGGCGCCATTGCGCGGATTGGCCAGCACCTTGCCACCGTGCAGGCGGGCGCGTTCGTTGTACTTCTCGAACTCCGCGCGCG
>JBDTZK010000141.1:0-5811 GCA_040005195.1 Pseudoxanthomonas sp. | reverse complement strand
AGTACGTCGTAGCTGGAGGCTTCCAGTTCGCGCTTGTCGATGCCGCTGCCCATGGTCGCGTTGCCCTGCGAATCCAGGTCCACCAGCAGCACGCGCTTGGGCGCGCGCGCCAACGCAGCGGCCAGATTGACCGCCGTGGTGGTCTTGCCGACTCCGCCTTTCTGGTTGGCGATGGCGATGATGCGGGCCATGCGTGGACGCCTCGTGGAACCGGGGTGGGTCGTGGATTATGCGGGATGCAGGGCGGAACTTTGAGGGAATGGGGGCCAGTCCCGCGAATTTGCATTGAGAGCCGCCCTGAAAATCGTCATTTACGCAGCTCCCCCTTTCCCGACGGGGACCTGCGGAGCGGCCGTTGCCGCCAAGCGAAAATCCCCCTCAATCTGCCTTTTGCCAAGAGGGGAGGCGTTTATGCCTCGCGGTCGACGATTACCAGATGACGTTCGCCCACCAGGCCCGGCACTGCCAGGGCATGCACGTTCTGCAGGCGCCACCCGGAAGGGAGGGCGGCAATTTCCTCGTCCGGCCGCACGCCTTTCATGGCCAGCAGCTTGCCCCCGGGTTTCAGCAGATGTCCGCCGACCTTGATGATGCCGGCCAGCGTATCGAGTGCACGGGCGGTGATGGCGTCGTAGGCAGCGGGTTCCTGCAGCGCTTCGGCGCGGCATTCGGCGACACGTGCATTGGCAAGGCCCAGCGTGCGCACGGCCTCCCGCAGGAAGCGCGCCTTCTTGCCGTTGCTTTCCACCAGGGTGACCTGCAGGCCAGGTTTGGCGATGGCCAGCGGAATGCCCGGCAGTCCGGGCCCGGTGCCCAGGTCGGCCAGCGTTCCCTGTTCGACGTAAGCATGCATGGCCAGCGAATCAAGCAGGTGTCGCGTCACCATCTCGCGCGGGTCGCGGATCGCGGTCAGGTTGTAGGTACGGTTCCAGCGGTCAAGCAAGGTCAGATAGGCGAGCAGTGGCGGCGCCAGTGCGTCGGCCTCCAGTCCCAGCGCAAGCAGGCCGGCGGACAGTTCGTTTTGCAATGCAGGGGGAAGGGCGTGGGTCATCCGCCGATTATCGCAGTCCCTCGCGCAATGCGCGCCAGGCCAAGGCAGCGTGGTAGCCGGGCATGGGGGACCACTCGCGTAAGGTCCACTCGTCAGGTGTTCCCAGTGCCGGATCGCAACGCACCAACTGCATCGTGTTGCCGGCCTCTTCGAACACCAGCTTGTCCAGACCGAAAGACAGTCCATTGCCGTGGGCCTTCAGCACCGCTTCCTTGGCGCACCAGAGGCGCAGGAACGAAAAGGCTATCGCGTCCTCCGGAAGTGTGGCCAGCCAGCGCGTTTCATCCTCATGGAAGAAGCGTTGCGCCAGTTCGCGCGCGCGCGGACGTGGGCGTACCTGCTCGATATCCACGCCCAGCTGCAGCGATTGCCCCAGGGCCAGCAACAGCGCATCACCGCTATGACTCCAGCCGGTATCGAAATCCTGGTAAGGCGGGCCCAGCAAGGGGCGCCCTTCGCTGCTGCGCGACAGCGGCAGCTGGTCATGGCTGCATCCCAGTGCTTCGCACAGGAGGGGACGCACGAAGGGCTCACCACGCTCGCGATGCGGATGCGGCAGCAGCCAGAGGCGGACGGGGGCGTCGGGAAAAGGGTGAGGCATGCGTATCAATGTAGCCGATGGCCTGCAGGACTCACATTTCTTAAGCGGTATCGTGGTTTCTGTTGCGTGGCGGCGTGCAACTGCAGGTGGTTTAGGCTATTTAAATTCCCACAAGGAGAGGGCCCCACCAGGACGCGGTTTAACAACGGATTCACATCTTGAAGCCTTAAATCGTTCGCGTTGGAAATATTGTTTCAACTGTTCCTGCGGACAAGCAGGAGCGCCCTTCCACAGCAAAGCAAGGAGTAGGCTGGATGAATTTTCTTATCTATCTGATTGTCGGTGGTATTGCAGGCTGGCTGGCCAGCATCGTCATGAGGCGTGATGGCTCGCAAGGCATCATCCTCAACGTCGTCGTCGGCATCATTGGTGGTTTCCTGGGCGGCTGGTTGCTGCCGCAGCTGGGCTTCGCCATGGGCGGCACGGTCGGGTTCCTGATCACTGCCTTCATTGGTGCGGTGGTGTTGCTGCTGATCGTCAACCTGTTCACGCGCGGACGAGCGCGCTGAACCGTTTCGCTGCGACCGCGTGCGCTGATTAGACGCACCCATGGTTCGTGGCACCGCAAAGGCCCGGCATTGCCGGGCCTTTGTTCGTCTGCGGCATGCGTTGTCGGCAGCAAGCAAGGTGGGAAGAGGGAGCGGGTTATTTCATGTCCGTCCCGACGGACCAAGACCGTCATCCGCGCTAAGTGAGTGTTGTGACAGGTGCGGAAGGCCAAGTGGAAATGAACTTCTGCCTGGATGACGCTTTACCTGGAGTCAGTCCTTCAATTCCACCCAGGCCGGCGCATGGTCGCTGGGGCGCTCCCAGCTGCGTGGTTCGCGGTCGATGCCTGCCGCGATCGCCTGGTCGCGTAGCGCATCGGACACCAGGGTTAAATCGATGCGCAGGCCCAGGTCGCGGCGGAATCCTGCCATGCGGTAATCCCACCAGCTGAAGATGCCGCCTGCTTCATGATGAAGACGGAAGGCATCGTGCAGGCCCAACGCAAGCAGCGCTTTCAGCGCGTCGCGTTCCGGGGTTGAAGTGAGAATGTGGTCGTCGTTCCACACCACCGGATCGTGTACGTCGCGGTCGTCGGGGGCGATGTTGAAATCGCCCAGCACCACCAGTTTGGGGTGTGCACGCAATTCATCGGCCAGCCACGCATGCACCGCCTGCAGCCAGCGCAACTTGTAGGCGTACTTGTCGGTGCCGATGTCCTGGCCGTTGACCACGTACAGGTTGACGATGCGCACATCGCCCACGGTCGCAGCGATCACCCGCTTCTGCTCATCCTCGAAACCGGGAATGCCAACCTGCACGTCGGCGATGGGGAGGCGTGAAACGATGGCCACGCCGTTATAGGTCTTCTGCCCGGCGAACACGCTGCGGTAGCCCGCTTCTGCCAGCGCCGTATCGGGAAACTTGTGGTCTTCCTGTTTGGTTTCCTGCAGGCCGACCACATCCGGCGCGAACGTGCCCAGCCATTGCAGCAGATGCGGCAGGCGCACGTTGAGGGAATTGACGTTCCAGCTGGCGATTTTCATGCGCTGATTCTAATCGCTCGAAACCCCGTATGAGCCAGGGCCTGGCTAGTCGCCCCATTGCCAGCGTGCGCCGACGACGAAGGTCCTGTCCGGCCCCGGTTCGTAGTAGCGGGCATTGCCTTCGTTGACGATGACCGAGCCGAGGTAGCGCTGGTCCAGCGCGTTGTCGATGCGGACGAAGCCGTGCAGGGTGCCATTGCCCATGCGCCAGTCGCGACCGGCCTCCAGGTCCAGCAGCAGATAGCCCGGTGCCGTTTCGCTGCCCAGGTCGTTGACCGTCACCTCGCCCACCCCCACCGCCTGCGCGGCCAGGGTCCATGCGTCATTGCGCCATTGCAGGCGTGCAGACAACTGATCACGTGCCACGCCCGGAATCCGCGTGCCGGCCTGCACTACGGTGGTCGGCGTGGTGCATCCGCTGGCGGTACAGATCGGGAAGCGGTCGCGGAAACTCGCATCCAGACGTGTGTACGCGATGTCCGCGCGCCAGGACTGGCCAAGCGGAAGACCTGCGGCAAGCTCCAGTCCCTGGCGCCGGGCCCGGCCGACATTGCGGTAGCTGCTGCGGCCGCCTACGTTGCGTGCCACGGCGAGTTCATCGTCGGTATCGGCACGGAACACAGCGGCTTCCAGCGTGGCACCACCGACGCTGCGCCACTTGGCGCCGAGCTCGGTGTTGAGGCTGGTGGCCGGCAGCAGATCGAACGCAAGGCCCGCGCCGCCATCGCTGCGGTAACCCAGCTCGTTGAACGTGGGAGTTTCGAATCCGCGACCCGCCGAGACGTACAGGCGCAGGGAGTCGCGCGGTGCGAAGGTCAGTCCTATCACGGGCGTGGTTTCGGCGTAGTCGACGCGGCCGCTGTCATCCGGATTGGTGGCGGTGACGTAATCATCGCGCGATTCAAAGCGTACTTCGCTGTGGCGCACGCCGGCCAACAATGACCAGCGCGGGGCGAACTCCCACCACGCCTGCGCGTACTGGTCGAAGTTACTTACTTCGCTGAGTTCATCGCGCCGCAAACGGCCGCGCACGCCCAGCGTGCTGCCGACGTAATTCTCGAAACCGTGGCGCTGTTGACGCTGGCGATCGGCATTGAGGCCGACGCTGAGTTCGAATGGACGCGCGGCCAGTTCGCCGCGCCACGACCAGCGCAGATCTGCGCCACCGTAGTCGCTGTCCAGGTCGATCACGCCGCCGGAATTGAGTGGATTGTTCTGTGCGGAAATGGGAAGCGGCAGAAACTGCTCGATGCTGCGCTTGCCACCATAGGCCAGCATGCGCAGCGTGTTGCCTTCGCCAAAGGCTTGCTCGTAGATGATGCCCAACTGGTCCTGTCGCGCTGACTTGCGGGTGTTGTACTGCAGTGCGACGGAAGTGGCCTGCCGTGGATCCTGGCGGGATTGCGTGCGGGTAAGGCCCAGCGGGTCCTGCGCGTCGGGCGAGTTGAAATGGTTGGCCACAAGGTCCAGCTTTCCGCGCGCACCCACCTTGAAATTCAGCTTGAGGTTCACAGATTCCCGTTTGGCTGCGCTATGTTCGCGGTAACCGTCGGTTTCAAAAAGCGAGGCGGCCACGTGGTAACCCATGCCGCACACTTCACCGCGAACGCGTCCACCCAGCGTGCGCGTGTTATTGCTGCCCAGGCTGCCCTGCAGGCGCGTTTCCGTGCTGGCATCGCCGTCGGCACTCCATACCTGCACCACGCCGCCCGATGAGTTTCCGTAGAGCGCCGAAAATGGCCCGCGCATCACTTCAATGCGGTCGGCAGCCAACAGGTTCATGTGCGACAACTGGCCCTGCCCATCCGGCATCGTCGCAGGGATGCCATCGGCATACAGCCGCAAGCCGCGAACGCCGAATGTCGAGCGTGCGCCGATACCTCGAATCGACAGCTGCGTGTCCTGCGCATAATTCTGTCGCTCGCGCGACAACACGCCGGGGACGCCCTCGAGCGCATCGGAAATCCCGGTGCTGGGTGATTGCCCGCTGGCCCCAAGGTCAACCACGCTGATCGAAGCGGGGATGTCGAACGCACGCACGCCTTCCAGCCGCGATGATCTGACCACGATGCGATCCAGCGTGGCCGCCGTGGCACGCGTGCCGTCCTGCTGCTGGGCCGCAACGTGAAAGGGCGCGCAGACAAGGCAAGTGAGCATCAGCCATCGCGGGCGTTGAACCGTCATGCGAGCGCGCATCAAAGGAACGTCAACTTGCCCTTCATCAGGCTCCAATGGCCCGGGAACGAGCAGAAGAAAGTGTAGTCACCGCCCTTGGACAGCTTGCTGGTCGGGAAAGTGATGGTGGTGGATTCTCCGCCACCCACCACCTTGGTGAAGGCAATGACACGCGCATCTCCTTTTGGGAGATAACTGTTGGCAAGTGTGGATTTCTCACCCGCGGCTGCGAGTGACTGGAAGTCTTTGGTGCCCGCCAGCACCCAGTTGTGGCCCATCATCTCGGCCGGGAAGCTGCCGGTGTGCTTGAGGGTCAGTGTCACCTGGCTGCAGGTGGCTGCGATCTTGATTTCGGTCTGGCTGAATTTCATCGCGTCATCGGCATGGATGGCGACATTGCAAACCTTGGCATGGGCCTGCGGTGCGAACATGGCCAGCAACAGCAAGGCCGT
>JBDTZK010000140.1:0-5818 GCA_040005195.1 Pseudoxanthomonas sp. | reverse complement strand
TTCCTGGCCAACATGGACTGGCGTGAGTTCGTCGAAACCATGAGCCTGGCGGAGCGGATCCTGCGAGAGGACCCTGCCGGCACCTACATCGACATGGATTTCAGCACGCGTGATGCATACCGGCACGTCGTGGAAAAAGTATCCCGCCTCAGCGGCGCCACCGAAATAGAAGTGGCGACGGCGGTGCTGACGCTTGCGAAGGCGCATCCAGACACGCGAGCCATACAGGCGCATGTTGGCTATTACCTGGTCGACGATGGCATCCCGCAGATGCGTGTCGCCGTGGCGGCACTTCCAAGTGCACGCAAGCCCGTGCGCATGCGGCCCCGCCGTGTGCCTTTGCCGGCCTACCTGTTGCCGATCGGCATCATCGCGCTGGGCTTTACCTATGTACTGGTCGCAGAAGCCAGCGCCGATCGTTTCGACTGGGCGTGGCTATGCCTGATCGGCATGCTCGGACTGATCACCTTCAGCGAGCTGGGTATTGCCCTGGTCAATTGGGCGGCCACGGTATTGGTGCCGCCACAACCACTGCCGCGCCTGGATTTCTCCAAAGGCATTCCTTCCGCTTCACGCACGCTGGTCGTGGTGCCCAGCATGATCGGCAGCATCGCCGGCATCGATGCGCTGGTGGAAGGGCTTGAAGTCAGGTTCCTGGCCAATCGTGACGCGCACCTTCATTTCGCCCTGCTGACCGATTTCCTGGATGCGCCCACAGAGCACCTGCCCGAAGACGTAGCGCTGGTGGAACACGCCGCCAGACAGATCGAGCGATTGAATGCGCGCTATGCGCCAGAGCATGCCGACCAGGGCGGCGGCAATCTGTTCTTCCTGTTCCATCGTCCACGCCGCTGGAATCCGCGCGAAGGCACATGGATGGGTTACGAACGCAAGCGAGGCAAGCTGGCTGCACTCAACCACTTGCTGCGTGGCGGCACCCGCGCCAGCGACATCGACCCCAACTTCATGCGCGTGGCCGGCAATATCGAAGTGCTGACCAACGTGCGCTACGTCATCACCCTGGACACCGACACGCGACTGCCACGCGACGCGGCACGCGAATTCGTCGGCACGCTGGCGCACCCGCTCAATCGCGCACGCTTCGACGCAAACAAGCGTCGCGTCACCCGCGGCTACGGCATCCTGCAGCCCAGTGTGGGCAGCAGCATGAGCGGACGCATCAGTTCGCGTTACGCACGCATGTACGGCAGCGAGCCCGGCATCGATCCCTATACCCGCACTGTCTCGGACGTCTACCAGGATCTGTTTGGCGAAGGCTCGTTCGTGGGCAAGGGCATCTACGACGTGGATGCATTCGAGCACGCACTGGAAGATCGGTTCCCCGAAAACCAGGTGCTCAGCCACGACCTGCTGGAAGGTTGCTACGCGCGCGCCGGCCTGGTGAGCGATGTGCGCCTGTTCGAGGACTATCCCTCGCGTTATGCCATTGACGTGAAGCGGCGCTATCGATGGATTCGTGGCGACTGGCAGCTGCTGCCCTGGCTACTGCCCTGGGTGTCGCGGCTGAAGGGTGGCGTGGAGCGCAATCCGCTGTCATGGTTGTCGCGCGGCAAGCTGCTCGACAATCTTCGCCGCAGCCTGGTACCCGCCGCTGCAGTCAGCCTGTTGGTGATCGGCTGGTCGGTCGTGCCGCAGGCCTGGTTGTGGACGGCGTGGCTGTTGAGCCTGCTCCTGCTACCGGTACTGGTACCTGCCATACGCGATGTGTGGGCCCGTCCAGTGGACATGGCGCTGGAAACACATCTGATGCAGGTCTTGCGGTCGTGCGGGCGGCAACTGCAACGTGCCGCCGTCAATCTGGCCTGCCTGCCGTACGAAGCCTTCTTCAGCCTGGGCGCGATCCTGCGCACGCTGTGGCGCATGTTGCTGAGCCGTCGTCATCTGCTGCAGTGGAATCCGTCCAGCGAAGTTGAACGCAGTTTCGGCAGTGGCAGCGATGCAGAGTTGCGCAGCATGTGGTTTTCGCCGGTGTTCTCACTGGCGATTGCAGCCTGGCTGTGGAATACGCATCGGAGCGCGTTGTGGGTAGCACTGCCGATCCTGCTGCTGTGGCTGGCATCGCCGTTGATCATGGCCTGGCTGGGACGCCCTGCCCGCCAGCGCAGCGCGCAGCTGTCGCTTTCGCAAGTGGCATTCCTGGGCAAGCTGTCCCGACGTACCTGGGCGTTCTTTGAAACATGGATCCGCGCCGAAGACCATTGGTTGCCGCCGGACAATATCCAGGAGCATCCCACGCTGGTCGTGGCGCGGCGCACGTCACCCACCAATATCGGTTTGTCACTGCTCGCCAATGTCGGCGCTTATGATTTCGGTTACCTGCAGGCAGGCGAAATGATGCAGCGTACCCAGCGCACGCTGGCAACGATGGAAAACCTGTCGCGGCACCGCGGTCATTTCTACAACTGGTACGACACCGAGACCTTGCAGCCGCTGGCGCCGCTGTACATCTCCACCGTGGACAGCGGCAACCTGGCCGGACACCTGTTGACCTTGCGCCAGGCACTGCTGGCGATGCTGGACGAACCGGTCCTGGCACGCAGCACTTTCAAGGGTCTGGTCGACACACTGGGCGTGCTGCAGGAAACCGAGGGCGAGAGTGGCGACGCCGCATTCGATGCAGCCATGGCTGATTTCAGCCAGCAACTCGATACCATCAACCAGCAGCCGCCGATATCGCTGCAAGGCGCATGCGACGTGCTCGTCTCGCTGAGCGCAAAGGCCAAGGCGATCGCCGCATTGCGTCCCGCGCTGGAATCGGCAGAAGCCACGCCTGCACCAGACTGGCCGCGCGCTTTGGTCCTGGCCTGCGAATCGGCGCGCGCCGAACTGGTCTTCTTCGCGCCACGGCTGGACACCCTGTCTGCCGGTGGATTGTCAGACAGCACCACGGCTGGACATATTCCCTCCCTGCGTGAACTCGCAGAACAGTCCCAGGATGCAACCGCACAGTCACGTGCCCGTGCGCGCATCCATGACCTGGAACGGCTGGCGCATATTGCCGGCCAGTTCTCCTTGATGGAGTACGAATTCCTTTACGACCGCAGCCGGCATCTGTTGTCGATCGGCTACAACGTGGACGAACGCCGCCTGGACCAGGGCCATTACGACCTGCTGGCGTCGGAAGCGCGGCTGTGCAGTTTTGTCGCCATCGCCCAGGGCCAGCTACCGCAGGAAACCTGGTTTGCGCTGGGTCGGCTGCTGACCGAAGTGGACGGCGATGCGACGCTGTTGTCGTGGAGCGGCTCGATGTTCGAGTACCTGATGCCGCAGCTGGTAATGCCCAGCTATCCCGACACACTGCTGGACCAGACCGCACAGCATGCGGTCGAGGCGCAGATCCATTTCGGCGCGCAACGCGGTGTGCCGTGGGGCATTTCCGAATCCGGCTACAACACGGTCGACGCCCGCATGAACTATCAGTACCGCGCGTTCGGCGTGCCGGGCCTGGGGCTCAAGCGCGGACTGGGCCAGGACCTGGTCATCGCACCGTACGCCACCATGATGGCGCTGATGGTCGCACCGGAAGCCTCGTGCCAGAACCTGCAACGACTGTCGGACCTCGGCTTTGGCGGCAGCTATGGCATGTACGAGGCCATCGACTACACCCCGAGCCGGGTGCCGCGCGGACAGGACCACGCGGTGATCCGTTCGTTCATGGCCCACCATCAAGGCATGGGCTTCCTGGCACTGGATTACCTGTTGCGTGACCAGCCTATGCAAAAGCGCTTCATGGCCGATGCGGAGTTCCAGGCCACGCTGTTGCTGTTGCAGGAACGCATCCCGCGTACCGGCGTATTCCATCCGCACGAGGCCGAAACCACCGGCGCACCCATCGCGCAAACGGCATCCGAAACTCAGCTGCGGGTGTTCCGCAATCCCAGCACCGCACGACCTGCGGTGCAGATGCTGTCGAACGGTCGTTATCACAGCCTGCTCACCAGCGCAGGCGGTGGCTACAACCGCCTGCGCGACATGGCCATCACGCGCTGGCGCGAAGACGGCACGCGCGATCACTGGGGCAGCTTCTGCTATCTGCGTGACGTGGACAGTGGCGAGTTCTGGTCGGCCGCCTACCAGCCCACCTGCGTGGCGGTGGACCAGTACGAGGCGATCTTCTCCGACGCCAAGGCCGAGTTCCGTGGACGCAAGCGCGGCTACGACACCCATATGGAAATCTCGATCTCTGCCGAGGACGACATCGAACTGCGCCGGCTCACTGTGCGCAATCGGACGCGTCGTCCACGCACCATCGAAATCACCACCTACGCCGAAGTGGTGCTGGCGCCGTCGGTGTCCGACGAGGCGCACCCGGCCTTCAGCAATCTGTTCGTGCAGACCGAAGTCGACCGCGACAAGCAGGCCCTGCTGTGCACGCGTCGTCCGCGCTCGCACGATGAAATACCGCCATGGATGTTCCATCTGGTGGCAGTACACGACGCCGACATCGACTCCATCTCCTATGAAACCGACCGCGCGCGCTTCCTGGGTCGTGGCAACACGCCACGCAATCCGCAGGCGCTGTCTTCGCTGGAAGCACTGTCCGATTCCACAGGCTCGGTGCTTGACCCGATCGTCGCGATCCGCTGCCGCATCACCTTGGCACCGGAACAGACGGCGATGATTGACGTGGTCACCGGCGTGGGCGCCGAGCGCGACGCCTGTACCGCACTGGTCGACAAGTATCGTGACCGCCGATTGGCTGACCGTGTGTTCGACCTGGCCTGGACCCACAGCCAGGTGGTGCGCCGGCAGATCAATGCCTCGCAAGCCGATGCACAGTTGTACGAGCGACTTGCGGGACTGATGGTGTACGCGCATCCGTTCCTCCGCGCCGACAGCGCCGTACTGATGCAGAACCGGCGTGGCCAGTCCGGCCTGTGGGGCCATTCGATCTCCGGCGACTTGCCCATCGTGCTGGTGCAGATTGCCGATGCAGCGAACATCGATCTGGTGCGGCAGATGGTGCAGGCGCATGCATATTGGCGCCTGAAAGGACTCAACGTGGATCTGGTGATCTGGAACGAGGACCAGGCCGGGTACCGCCAGCAACTGCAGGAACAGATCCTGGGCCTGGTCACGGCGGGGCCGGAAGGCAACGTGCTGGATCGCCCGGGCGGAATTTTCGTGCGCCCGGCGCAGCAGATTTCGCTGGAAGACCGCATCCTGCTGCAGACCGTATCGCGGGTGATCATCAGCGACCAGCGCGGCACGCTGGCCGCACAGGTCAGCCGGCACATGGCGCCGGAACGCAGCATGCCGCTGCTGTTTGCCGAGGGCGCACCGCCGCCCAATGATCTGTTCCCGGATGACGCAGCCTTGCATGGCCTGCCACCACCACTGGTCACTGAGGGAAATGACCCGTGGCCGTTTGAGAACATGGCCAGCGAGTTCCAGTTCGACAACGGCACCGGCGCATTCTCTGCCGATGGTCGCGAATACGTGATCACGTTGCGCGAAGGCGCGCCGACGCCGGCACCCTGGTCGAACGTGATGGCCAACCCGCGCCTGGGCACCGTGGTCAGTGAAAGCGCACCGGGTTACACCTGGTTCGAGAACGCGCACGAGTTCCGCCTGACGCCCTGGCATAACGATCCGATTGCCGACACCGGCGGCGAAGCGTTCTACCTGCGCGACGAAGACACCGGCCGCGTGTGGTCGCCCATGCCATTGCCGCGCCGTGGCACCGGCGACTACCGCACGCGCCATGGCTTCGGCTACAGCGTGTACGAACACATGGAGGACGGCATCGCCAGCGAGCTGTGGGTGTATGTGGCGCTGGAAGACGCCGTGAAGTTCT
>JBDTZK010000139.1:0-5830 GCA_040005195.1 Pseudoxanthomonas sp. | reverse complement strand
CGACTTCGCCAATCGGGATCCGGTCGGCCGCTTCTACTGGCAGGACTTGTACAGCGTGAAGGAGAAGACCGGAGCCGCCTATGTGCAGGCGAATTTCTCGGGCACCCGCTGGAGCGGCAATGTCGGCCTGCGCTATGTGCGCACCGAGCAGCGCACCACCAACAATGTGGGCATCAATCCCGCGTTGCCGATTGCCAGCCAGCCTGAGGGAACCGTCAATGGTTCGGCCTTCGGTCCTTACTTGCCCACCCAGCAGACCAAGAACTACAACAAGCTCCTGCCCAGCGCCAACTTCAAGTTCGAGATCAACGACGCCCTGCTGTTCCGCCTGGGCGCGTCGCAGACCCTCACCCGTCCGGATTACTCGGCGCTGGCCGGCTCGGTTTCACTCTCCGACCTGACCCACACCGGCAGCGGCGGCAATCCAAACCTGGACCCGTTGATCTCGACCAACTTCGATGCCGCGCTGGAATGGTATTTCGCTCCACGCGCATTGTTGTCGGCCAGCGTGTTCTCGATGGACATGAAGGATTACGTCGGCTTTGGCACCGTCGTGCAGCCGTATCTTGACCAGACCGCCAGCGCGGCGGCCGGACAGGACGTGTTCGTGGATTATTCGGTGTCCATCCCGGTCAACGTCGACGCCAAGGTCAAGGGCTTCGAGCTTTCCTACGAACAGCCGATCGGCGAGAACTTCGGCGTGGCAGCCAACTACACCTACGCCGACAGCAGCTCGGACGGTGACAAGCCGGTCTTCGGAACCTCGCGCGATACCTATAACGTGTCGGGCTACTTCGAGAACGACCGTTTCAACTTCCGCCTGAGCTACACCTACCGTTCGCAGTATTACGCGGGCGTCAGCCGCACCGATGACTTCTACCAGGATGACATCGGCAACCTCGCCGCCTCGGCAGGCTTCAAGGTCAACGACCGGATGTCGGTATCGCTGGATGCATTGAACCTCAATAACCCGGACCTGAAGTATTCGAGCAAGATCGGCGACCAGATGCTGCCGTACGCCTTCTATTCCAACGGTCGCCAGTACTACCTCAACCTGCGCTTCAAGTTCTAATCGGTTCCAGCAGCTACGATTGAATGTGTTCCCTCACGGGCCTGGACTTGTCCGGGCCCGTTTTTTTTGAAAGAGAGGAATGCAGGCATTTCCCTCACTGGAATCCGGACACTGCTTTTCTCTTGCGGCAGACTGGCGACATGAAAGGAAGACCGATAATGCTCTTACGCTACCGATTCGCCGTGCTGCTGGCGTCCGGGCTCTGTGCCTGCTGCGCGACTGCCCAGCCATCCGATGTGGCGATCACCACGCAGCAGGCCGCGCTGTCCCTGATTCCATTGCCCGCCAAGCTGGTGCAACAGCAGGGCAGTTTCCGCATCTCCTCCGCGACACCGGTGCTGGCCAAGGGGGAAGCCGCCGAAACAGTGGCGCACCAGTTTGTTGACTACCTGCACCGGAGCCGTTCCCTGGATCTCGTCGTCAGCGCTGATCCGAAACCCCAGGCCATCGAATTCGCGATCAAGGCAGACATCGCGGCGTCACCGGAAGGCTATGCGCTTGAAGTCACGCCGCAGCTCATTCGCGTAACCGCCGCCGATTCACGCGGCCTGTTCTACGGTGCGGTGACGCTGTGGCAATTGGCGACCTTGAACGACAGCAAGTCCATCCAGGTTCCCGCTGTCCGCATCCAGGATGCGCCGCGCTTCGGTTGGCGCGGTTTGATGCTCGATTCCGCACGCCACTTCCAATCGGTCGACCAGGTCAAAGCGCTGATCGACGCGATGGCGCTGCACAAGCTCAACACCTTCCACTGGCATCTCACCGATGACCAGGGTTGGCGGGTCGAGATCAAGCGTTATCCCAAGCTCACCGGGACAGGCGGCTGCCGCATTCCTGCGGGAGACGGCGGGCGCGATCCACAGACCGACGCGCCAGTGCCGTACTGCGGCTTCTACACACAGGAACAGATTCGCGACGTGGTGCGCTACGCGGCCGAGCGCCATATCACCATCGTTCCGGAGATCGATGTACCCGGCCATGCGCAAGCGGCCGTGGCGGCTTACCCGGAACTGGGCGTCACCGGTAAACATATCCATGTGCTGAACGAATGGGGCGTCAACACCACTTTATTCAATGTCGAAGAGAACACGTTCCAGTTCCTGGAGAACGTACTGGCTGAATTGATCGAACTGTTCCCCGGTACCTACGTGCATGTCGGCGGTGACGAAGCGGTCAAGGACCAGTGGAAAGCTTCGGCGCGCGTACAGGAGCGCATGCGCGAGCTGGGCGCGAAGGACGAGATGGCCATGCAGAGTCATCTCATCAAACGGCTGGAGAAATTCCTGGTCGCGCACCATCGTCGCCTGATTGGCTGGGACGAGATCCTGGAGGGCGGTTTGCCTGCCGAAGCGACGGTCATGTCGTGGCGTGGGATTGAAGGCGGCCTTGAAGCTGCCAACCAGGGTCATGATGTGGTGATGTCGCCATCATCGGAGTTGTACCTGGACTACCTGCAGACTGACTCGCCGAACGAGCCACCCGGCCGGCCGGCCACAATTCCGCTGAAACAGGTCTACGCATTCGAACCCATCCCGGCCGCGCTGGCC
The DNA here is from genome assembly GCA_040005195.1 of Pseudoxanthomonas sp. Taxonomy (GTDB): domain Bacteria; phylum Pseudomonadota; class Gammaproteobacteria; order Xanthomonadales; family Xanthomonadaceae; genus Pseudoxanthomonas_A. The sequence goes on along the minus strand of JBDTZK010000139.1, from coordinate 3,211 downwards.
GCGGATAAACGCGCGCACATCCTGGGCCTTCAGGCCAATACCTGGACCGAGCACATGCGCAGCTACGCACGCGTACAGCATGCAATCTTTCCGCGCATCGCCGCGGTCGCCGAAACCGGCTGGACGCCTGCACAGAACAAGGACTGGCCGGGATTCGTCGCGCGTCTTCCCACGCAACTGCAGCGCTATCGCGCGTTGGGCATCGGCTACGCACAGACGCCGTTCGAAGTCCGCAGCACGCTCAGTGCAGAGCGCAAAGGGCGCATGGTGCAGGTCGCACTGTCCAACTCGCTGGACTATGACGACATGCGCTACACCCTCGACGGCAGCGTACCTGGCCCGACCTCCACTGCGTATGCCGGGCCCTTCAGCCTGCCACTGCCGGCACGCCTTCGCGCCGCCGTTTTCGCAGACGGTCAGGCATTGGCTGATGCGCCATTGCAGCGCATCGATGCCACGACGCTGCTGACCCGTACCAACGCAGCATTGGCGATGTGCACCGGCGCACTGATGCTGCGACTGGAGGACGATGGCCCCCTGCAGGGCGAGCGTGCGATCTTCAACGTCGATATCTTCAATCCCTGCTGGGAATGGAAGGCAGCCAACCTGCAGGACATCGCTTCGATCACGGTCCGCGCCGGACGTATTCCCTACTACTTCCAGTTGGCGCATGACGAACCTGCGCGCAAGTTCAAACCGGCGAAGTCGGCGCATGGAGAACTGGAAATCCGTGCCGGCTGCGACGGTGCAGTGCTGGCAACGGTACCGCTTCCGGCCTCGCCTGACGCCGATGGTTTCGTGACTCTGAAGGCACCCATCGAAGCCACGGGTACATCGCAGGATCTATGCCTCTACTTCACCGGCGATACACGGCCAACGATGTGGGTGCTGGATCAGGTAACGCTGCAACCGCGATGACGCAGACAACGCCGCCACAGAGCGATATCACCGACGAGACGCCCGGCGAAAGGGCGATCCAGAAAAGCTCTGGTTGATGCCTCTCCCTCAGTGACGAGCCCCGGATCAAGCCAGGGGCTCACCACGAACGCGCGCTGGTCACACAAATATTTCTTGACCGATGGATTTCGCCACGACCCAAGTCGCGACTACCAAGGGAATCGTTTCTCGATTCGCAACAGCAGATCACGCCACGGGGTCAGCGTTGTGGCGGTGCCCAGCAGAACACCAACGCTGTTGGCCAGCGCGTCATAGGGATCGGACGACCGGTACGTGGTCAGGCCTTGCGCCCATTCGATGCCTATGCCCAGCAACACCAGTCCTGCGGCGGCAAACCACAGGGCACGCCCATGGAAGAGTTGCACGGCCGCAGCGGACAGCACCAGATACCCGGCGAGATGTTCGACCTTGTCGCTGTTGGCCGGTAGCGGTGGCAAGCCGCTCAACGGAATCAGGCAGATGACGATGAGCGCAACAATCGCCAGCGTCCACGCGCCCAGCCATAGGCCGGGCCAGCGCAGCGGCTTAATGCCGAATCCGGAAATCAAAGGCGCCACGTCAGATCTCCAGCCAGAAACGCAGCGCCCAGTTCCACATCGCGCGAAAAACCCATCACCTGGAAGCGCTCGCCCATCTCGCTGGGCAAGGTGAGCGTTTTGGCTTCGTTGCGCAGTTTCTGCACTTGGATCGGGCTGCCGCGCGACTCCGCTTCTTCCAGTAGTTGCGGCAGGCCATTGGCCAGCAGGAAACTGGACTGCGTGCAGTAACCGGCCAGTTCGAAGCCCGCCTGCGTGCCCGCTTCGGCCAGAGCAGTGAAGTCCACCGACGCGGTCAGGTCCTGCAATCCGGGCCACAGGTACGCATCGTTGTGTACCTGATGCCGGTAAAACGCGCGCAAGGTGCCGGCGTCGCGCTGCGGCTGATAATACTCGCGTCGCGGATAGCCGTAATCGACGAATAGCATTGCGCCCGCGTCCAGTCCGCCCATCACCGCCTGCACCCAATACGGCAATTGCGGCAACGCTTCGGAGCGATAGCCATCGGGGATTGGATGGCCCAGTGTGCGTTCAAGATGGCGCACGGCCGCCGCCAGCAACGGATCGGCAGGACGGTCGCTGCGAACGAAACGCCCCTCTCCATCCAGCGCCACGTGTTCCTCGAACACTTCGCCGTCACGCAAGGTGAAACGTGGCGTGGGCAGCGCATCGATGACTTCGTTGGCAAACAGCACGCCGTTCCATGACGCTTCGGGTGGCCCGTCGAGCCATTCGACCAGTTCGAACACCGGCGGAATCAGTCCGCGCCCCAAGCGTTCGCGCTGACGTTCGCGCAGATCGGCACTCGGCTCGAGGATCGCGTACCGCGACGGCAGCGCATCAAGAGCCAGCAGGCGCTTGAGCATGGTTTCGGCGAAGGCACCGCTGCCACCCCCGATTTCCAGAAATTCCGCCTCCGGGCCCAGTTGCTGGAGGACCGGCGCCACCGCGACGGCCATGCAGCCCGCGAACAACGGGCCCAGTTCCGGTGCGGTGACGAAATCACCAGCGGCGCCGAACTTGACGCTGCCCGCACTGTAGTAACCCAGGCCCGGTGCATACAGCGCCCGCTCCATGAAGCGGGAGAACGGCAGGGTGCCGCTGGAAGCCGCCATTTCATTGCGGATAAAGGCGGACAGTTGCTCGCTGTGGCGCGCGGCATCCGGGTCGGGGAGCGGAAGATTGGGCATGGGCAGGAGGGTCAGATCGAGCGTTATATCTTACGCGGCACCTTGCGAAGGTAGCCAAGCGTACGGGGCACGCCTAGAATCGATGCGGCACAGCACAACGGAAGCACACACCGCCACATGACCTATTGCGTCGGCATAGAAACGGACGAAGGGCTGGTCTTCGCGGCGGATACGCGCACCAGCGCCTCCTTCGACGATGTACGCGTGTATCGCAAGATGCACATCTTCGAATATGAAGATCGCGTGTTCGTGATCATGTCGGCGGGTAATCTGGCCACCACCCAGCTGACCGTTTCACGCCTGCTGCATGATGCCGAAGACCCCAATGCCAGCCGCAGCCTGCGCAGCTTCACCCACCTGTACGAGATTGCCTAATACGTGGGCGAAGTACTGGTGGCAAGCCAGATCAAGGTGCACGACGAAGCGCAGCAGAGTGGTGTCAGCGTGCAATCCACGCTGATCCTTGGCGGCCAGATTTCCGGCGAGCGTCCGGGCCTGTACATGGTCTATCCGCTTGGCAATTGCATC
>JBDTZK010000138.1:0-5838 GCA_040005195.1 Pseudoxanthomonas sp. | reverse complement strand
GCCGCCCAGGAGTTACCTGGCACCGTGCCCTGTGGAGCCCGGACTTTCCTCGGCACGCGCTTCCATCGAAATGAAAGCGAATGACGCGACTGCCTGGCCGACTCCGCCGGGCGCATTGTCGCATGCTTGAGGGAGCACCAGATCGCCTTCTTGCCGCCTAATCGATCCGCAGGCCCTGCTGACGAAATTTACCCACCATTTCGGCAAGTGCATCCGCTGCAGCCATGGCGATGAGTGCCTTATCCGACACGCCTGAAAACGGCACTGTCATGGCATCTATCGCAGGAACTTTGATCGTGATCGCTACGGAACGGCCAGCAAGACCCACATCCATCTCAGCGGATAGAAAAGGATGCAGAAGTGCCTTCAGTTCTTCAATTCTGTCAGCAGCTCCGGGAATGAGCAGCTTTACAGCGCCCGCGGTCACCTGATGCTCGATACTCGAATTCTTGGAAAGCATTGCTGGGCGGAATGAGATCCAAGTATTACCGGCCGGCCTGGGTTTTGGATCCGGCATCTACAATCTCTCGAACACTTTCGCGCACGCATGATATTCACGCACGAATGCTGTCGCTTCCTCACTAATAACTGGCGCATAGCCCGTCTGCTTTTTGAATATAGCGTCCTCTACCAATCTTGCCTTCCACTTGAAGCGTTCATCACGCTCTTTCCTGGATGCAAAGTAGGAAAGTATTTCTTCATACGAAATGCACTCGTCGAAACTGTCCTCATCCGATGATGTCTGTAAATATGATTTCAGGTATGACTTTGGCGCCACTAAACATGTTTTGAAATCGAGCCATTCGCCTCTATCTCTACCACTCTTACCTCTGTTGCCATAGTCCATTCCTTGATTGGGCTGCGCAATTGCATCGATCTTGTTTTCCAGCAGAATTGCCTTGATTCCAATTTCAGACGACGCATCTATTTTTGAGTGGAATCGGAAAATTACATCACTTTCACGATTGGACTCATCGACTACAGAATGGGTTGCACGAAGATGGGACAAGAAGCAGTCGGTTCCAAACACTCTTGACGCCAGCCATATCCTGAATTCATTGCTGGATTCCAGTTCCTCCACGAGAACCAAATCCATGTCCCGTTCGTAAATTTTCGCAATAGCCCTATGCTGGGGCAGGACTGTCGAATAGTTCATCGTCAATCTTCCTTTCGTCCTTCGTACAACGACTTGCGCGGCGCGCCGCTGAGTTCGGCAGCCAGCTTGGCTGCAGTCGAAGGCGGCAGGTGTTCGCTCAACTTCGCGTACAGGCGCTTGCCTTCGATCAATTGCGATTGCTCATCGTCGTCCGCGCCCTGCACCATCACCACGAACTCGCCTTTGCGCTGGTTGGCGTCTGCTTCCACTCGTGCATGCAGTGCGGCAAGGTCGCCGTCCAGAACGGTTTCGAACAACTTGGTCAGTTCGCGTGCGATGACCGCGTTTCGCCCATCGCCGAAGACGACGCGCATGTCGGCCAGCGATTCGGCGATGCGATGCGAGGACTCATAGAACACCAGCGTGCGGGTTTCGCTGGCCAATCGGCCCAGCCGCTCGCGTCTGGCAGATGATTTGGCGGGCAGGAAGCCTTCGAATACAAAGCGGTCGCTGGGAAGCCCGGCCACACTGAGTCCGGCAATGGCGGCACAGGCGCCGGGGATCGGACTGACCCGCACGCCTGCGGCACGGGCAGCACGTACCACGCGGAAGCCCGGATCGCTGACCAACGGCGTGCCGGCATCACTGACCAGGGCCAACGAATCACCCGCCACGATCCGTTCGACGATGCGCTCGGACATGGCGTCCTCGTTATGTTCATGCAACGCCAATAAAGGACGATCCACGCCGAAATGGGACAGCATCTGGCGTGTGTGCCGCGTGTCTTCGGCGCAGATGGCGGCGACGCCTCTCAGGGTCTCCAGTGCACGCGGTGAAAGATCAGCCAGGTTGCCTATCGGCGTGGCGACGATGAAGAGAGTTCCAGCGGGCATGACGGGCAATCCTGAAGCGTGGGCTGAACGCAGTCCTGCGCCGCCGAAGGTACAATCCTAGCCGGTTCCCACGTACAGCCGTCGAGCACGCCCATGGATAAGCGAATCGGAAGGAAGCTTCCCCTCAATATTGCCGCCCTGTGGATGCTGGCCGTGCTGTTCACGGGCTGTGCCACCACCCAGGTCAGTGGCGGTGGACCAGGCACACAGGCCGAACGTGGCGCACTGGCCGCGGCTGCGGGACTGGCGAAAAACGATGCCACCCTGACCGGCCAGGCCAAGATCGACAATGCGCGCCAGATCGAGCGCCTGCTGTCGGGTATCGACAATGCAACGCTGGCGCGCGATGCCGCCGCACTACCGGCGGGAGACCCGCTGTATGCCTTCGCGGGTCGCGCGCTGTTGAATCGCGGCTTGCCCTTGCCGCGCCCATTCGATCGTGACGTGAAATGGCGTTTCGATTTGAACAACCGCCCCGTCGCCGAGCGTGATGGCTACCGTCCGCCGGTCAAACTTGCCGTGCTGTTGCCGTTGTCGGGCCAGTTGGCCACCGCTTCGGCGCCGGTGCGTGATGGCCTGCTGGCGGGTTATTACGGTGAATCGCGCCGTCGCCCGGAAATAAATTTCTATGACACGGCAGGCACGGCTGCGGGCGCCGTTGATGCCTATGGCAAAGCTGCCGCCGCCGGTGCTGACTTCATCATCGGCCCGCTGGGCCGCGACGAAGTCAGCGCAGTGTTCCGCGAATCCAGTCTGTCGGTGCCCACGCTTGCGTTGAATCGCGGCGTGGTCGCGCCACCGCCGGGCAATGCCGGCTTTTCATTGGCACCGGAAGACGACGGCATTATCGCCGCCGAGTACCTGCTGAGCCGCGAGCGCCGCACGGCGCTGGTGATCGGCGGCACCGACGACAACGGCAGGCGGGCTGCCAATGCGTTCCGCGAACGTTTCACCGAACGCGGCGGCAAGGTCATCGATACGCTCAGCGTCAGCGATACGCCCGGCAACCTGTCCGCCAACCTGGCGACTGCTGTGCAAGGCGGCGCCGACGCGGTCTTCCTGGCACTGAAAGGCAGCACGGCGCGTGCCGTTGCCCCGCAACTTGCACTGGCGGGATTGGGTGGCAAGAGCCGCGTGGCGACCTCGCAGCTGATCTCCGGCACCGGTAAGCCGGAGCAGGACAGCGCGCTGGACGGCATCGTCTATCCGACCGAGGTCTGGACCGCGCGTGGCATCGCCGGCTTGCCCGCCGCCAGCGTCGCCGGCGCAAGCCTGCCCACGGCACGCGGGCCGGCGGCACGCCTGTTTGCATTCGGCTACGACGCCTGGATGTTGACCGCCTACCTGGAAAAACTCGCCACTGGCAACAACGTGCAGTTGAAGGGTGCCACCGGCGAACTGAGCCTGGATGGTTTCGGCAATGTCATCCGCACGCCAGCCTGGTCAACCTTCAACGGCGGCCGTGCCGTACCGGCCTCGGGCGGCGGCTGAGTCCGGCGTGATGGATCGCAAGGCACGGGGCAACCGTGCCGAAGCGGCTGCACGCGATTACCTGGTGCTGGCAGGTCTGCGTGAGGTCGCCGCCAACGCGAATTACCGCGGCGGTGAACTGGATCTGGTCATGCTTGAAACCGGCCGGCTTGATACCGGCCGGCTTGACACCGACGGGCGGGAAACCAAAGGACGGGAGACCGCCACGTTGGTGTTCGTGGAAGTCCGCTACCGGAAATCCGCAGCGTTCGGCGGCGGTGCGGCCTCGGTCGATATTGGCAAGCGGCGCAAGCTGGTGCATGCCGCCCAGAGTTTTCTCGCCCAACATCGGCAATACGCGAATGCACCTTGCCGCTTCGACGTGATTGCAGCCGACGGCGATCCGCAGTCGCCCACCCTCACCTGGCTGCGTGATGCGTTCCGCGCCGACGATATCTAGAAGCACATCATGCCCAGCATCATGACCCATGCAGCCGTTCCACTGGCAATGTACTGCGCGGCGGAACGTGGGCGGATTTCACCACGATTACTGGGTGTTGGCGTACTCGCTGCGATTCTGCCGGACTTCGACGTGGCAGCATTCGCACTGGGCATTCCCTATGCCGATGCCTTTGGCCATCGGGGTGCCAGTCATTCACTGTTGTTCGCCGCTGTCCTGGCGCTGCTGGGTGCCGCCTTGCATCGTCCACTGCGTAGCAGGCCACTACAAGTCGCAGCCTGGGTGTTCGTGTGTGCCGCTTCGCATCCATTGCTGGATGCCATGACCTCAGGCGGCCTGGGCGTCGCGTTGTTGTGGCCATGGAGCGAACAACGCTTCTTCATGCCGTGGCGTCCGATCCTGGTGTCGCCGTTCGCCAATGGGTTCTTCAGCGCGCGCGGCATGGCAACACTGCTGTCGGAACTGCGCTGGGTCTGGTTACCGTTGTTCGTCGGCACTGCTTTCTGGAAACTCATCCAGGGTGTGCGCTCTTCGCCAAAAGGCAATTGAAGCCTGTTTTTGCGACCTTACTGCCAGCGGTCTGGCTCAGCGGAAGTGCTGATAGCCCGGCTGTGGGGGCTGCCATTCAATCCCGGCATCATCGAGCGCACGCACGCCCTGCCCCGCCACGATGCGCCCGACGCGCGTGGCCACAACGCCAGCGAAATCCATCGCCTGCACGATCAACTGGCGATGGCGTGGCGTAGCGGTGAAACACAATTCGTAGTCGTCGCCGCCACAGGCCTGCAGCGTCCACCGGGCGCTTGGCTCAAGCGATTGCAGATCGGCAGAAGCAGGCAATGCGCAGAGATCCACTTCGGCAGCCACCTCGCTGCGTTCGCATATATGCGACAGGTCGGCGAGCAGCCCATCAGAAAGATCAACGCAGGCATGTGCCAGGCCGCGCAGCCGCAGTCCTGCGTCCACGCGCGGCGATGGCCGATCCAGGCGCGAGCGTGAAAACAGACTGGGCTGGTGTCCGGCCAGTACCCAGCAAAGCGCGAAGGCGGCATCGCCCAGCGTGCCGGTCACCCAGACGTCATCACCGGGCTGCGCGCCATCACGGCGCAAGGCATTTCCTGGTTCGACCAGGCCCATGGCGGTGATCGAAACCGACAGTGGCCCGCGCGTGGTATCGCCACCGACCAGGGCAATGCCATGCAGATTGGCCAACCCCAGAAACCCATCCAGGAAACCGTCGACCCAATGGGCATCCGCCTGTGGCAACGACAGCGACAAGGTGCACCAGGCGGGCGTTGCGCCCATCGCGGCCAGATCGGACAGGTTCACCGCCAGCGATTTCCAGCCGATGTCGGCCGCGACGGTGTCGTCGGGAAAATGCACACCTGCATTCAGCGTATCGGCAGTGACCACCAGCTGCATGCCGGGCGGCACCGCCAGCAGCGCCGCGTCATCGCCGATACCCAGCAGCACATCGGCGCGGGCATCGAGGCGCACGCGGATGCGGGAAATGAGGTCGAACTCTGCGTTGCCCATGGTGGCAGCTTACGATGCCAGTCCGCGCACGATCATTTTGCTGCGCTGAATTCCGCAGGACGCCACTTGCCCGCGGCCTTGTCCAGCACCCCGTTGACGTAGGTGTGGCCGTGTTCGGAACCGAAGCGCTTGGCGATCTCGATGGCTTCGTTCAACACCACGCGATATGGCACGTCCAGGCGATGGATCAGCTCATAGGCTGACAGGCGCAGCACCGCACGTTCGATGGGGTCGACTTCTTCGACAGAGCGGTCGAGGTAACCCACCAGCGCTTCGTCCAGGCTGGCGCGGTGCTTGACCACGCCACGGACCAGGTCATCGAAGTATTCCAGGTCGGCAATCTCGTGCGCTACGAGGTCGCTCGCACCCGAGCCTTGTTCGAG
>JBDTZK010000137.1:0-5909 GCA_040005195.1 Pseudoxanthomonas sp. | reverse complement strand
ACAGGAAAGTATCGTTGTTGCCTGCTGGCGCGCCGTCCAGGAAGAACCTTCCATCACCCTGGATCAATCCGCGGATCTTCACTTCGTAATCGCCACTGGCCGATTTCAGCGACGCGCCCTTGTCGTTGACGGTGACCACCACAGCCTCTTTCGCTTTGGCGACCTGCTCTTCCTGCTGCAGTTCCAGCCGGCGCTCGATGATGCGCAAGCGCTGGTCGATATCCGCAAGACCTGGCTCTCCGGCTATCACGCTCTCGCCGCTATCGGAAGGGGCACCGCTGAGAAGACGTTCCACTGCTTCCAGGCGTTGCTGCAGCTGTTCGACGGTGAGCATCTCCTGGGCCGAGACGGGAACGAGCAAGGCGCAGGCCAAGGCGCCTGCCCACCAGGCACCCTGGACTTTTGCCTTGCGCTGCTCCCCTGTTATGGTCATCGGACTTTCCTGAATAGGCCTCTGCCTGGAGTGCAGATGCTGGGCAAGGCCATCGCCGGGGAGAAATGAATTAAGGCATGCGGCTTATATCGGATTGGCATGAACCGTATGACCGCCAGGTCCCATCGCGCGACAGATTGTTAAACTTGCTGGCCCTTTGATTCGCGTGAAGCTGCCATGCCCGACTCGTCGTCTAACGCAAGCCTGACCCAGCACTATGTGGCCGAACTGGCGTCCATACGCGAGCAGGGGCTGTTCAAATCCGAGCGGGTCATCACCAGTCCGCAATCGGCGGAGGTGACGTTGGCCGACGGCCGCACCGTGCTGAATTTCTGCGCCAACAACTACCTGGGCCTGGCCGATCACCCGGACATCATCCAGGCAGCCAAGGACGCATTGGATACCCATGGCTTCGGCATGGCCAGCGTGCGCTTCATCTGCGGCACCCAGGATCTGCACAAACAACTGGAAGCCAGAATCTCGGAATTCTTCGGCACCGAGGACACGATCCTCTACGCCGCCTGCTTCGACGCAAATGGCGGTCTGTTCGAACCGCTGCTGGGCGAGAACGACGCCGTGATTTCCGATGCGCTCAACCATGCCTCGATCATCGACGGCGTGCGCCTGTGCAAGGCCAAGCGCTTCCGCTACGCCAACTGCGACATGGCAGACCTGGAAGCACAGTTGCAAGCCGCCGATGCGGCAGGCTGCCAGACCAAGCTGATTACCACCGATGGCGTGTTTTCGATGGACGGCTTCATCGCGCCGCTGGATGAAATCACTGCACTCGCAAGAAAATACAACGCGCTGGTGCACATCGACGAATGCCATGCGACGGGATTCCTCGGCGCTACGGGCCGCGGGTCCGCCGAAGTGAAAGGCGTGCTGGACCGTATCGACATCATCACCGGCACCCTGGGCAAGGCCATGGGGGGCGCACTGGGCGGGTTCACGACCGCCAGGAAGGAAGTCATCGAACTTTTGCGCCAGCGTTCGCGCCCTTATCTGTTTTCCAACTCGTTGCCGCCGCATGTGGCAGCCGCCGGCATCAAGGCGTTCGACATGCTTTCTTCGGCAGGCGAGCTGCGGGCAACGCTGGCAGACAACACGCGGTATTTTCGCGAGCAGATGAGCGCTGCGGGTTTCGACATACGCCCGGGCGTGCATCCCATCAGTCCAGTCATGCTCTACGACGCATCGCTGGCGCAGCGATTCGCCGAAAGGCTACTGGAGGAAGGCATTTACGCGATCGGATTCTTCTTTCCCGTGGTGGCCAAGGGCCAGGCGCGTATCCGCACGCAGATCAGTGCAGCGCACACGCACGTACACCTGGATCGCGCGATCGCAGCCTTCACCCGCATAGGACTGGAACTGGGTGTGATCAAGAACTGATCGCACCGCAAATTTGCAAAGCCAAGATTGTTCGGCTGCTTTTTTGTTTATTGCAACCCATAGCCCGGGCAGTTCTCCGCGAAGACATATGTGGCTGCGCTGTCAGCGGGTAGTGGCTAAACCGGCGGCTTCCGCTTCACTGAGGTCACGCCATTGGCCCTTGGCCAGGTCACCCATTGCCAGATTGCCGATGGCGGTTCGGATAAGGCGTAACACGTTGATATCGAATGCCGCCAACAATCGCCGGATCTGCCGGTTGCGGCCTTCCTCAAGCACGATTTCCAGCCACGCATTTTTTTCACCGTGGCGCAGCATCGCAGCGGATGCTGCAGCGAGTCGTTCGCCTTCAACCACAACGCCGGATTGCAGTGCCTGCAAAAGTGCTTCATCTGCGACCCGATCCACTTGCACGTGATAGGTCTTGCACGGCCCCGTGCGCGGATCAGTGATACGCGCTGCCCACTCCGGGTCATTACTGAAAAGCAGCAGACCTTCACTGGCCTTGTCCAGCCGTCCCAGCGGCGCTATCCAGCCCAGTCCGGACCCATCAAAACAGCGATATACCGTGTCGCGCCCCTGCTCATCCTTTGCGGTGGTGACCAGACCACGGGGTTTGTTGAGCATCAGCCAGCGGATCCTGTCCTGACCGACTTCCACGCCATCCACCTGGATGCGATTCACGCCACGTACGACCGGAAATTCAGGATCACTTACCGTGCGTGCATCAACTTGCACACGTCCTGCCAATACCCATGTGGCAGCTTGGGTGCGCGAGCAGATACCCAGCTTCGACAACATCCTGGCCAGTCCATGGCGCGGTGCGCGTGCGCTGGGCGCTTCGTGTCGCTGGACCACGTGAAGCCCTGTACCTGTCGGAAGGTGATTCGGGCGTGTCTGTTTATTTATTGACCGGCTCGGCAGCAGGCGCCGCGACCTGTGCAGGTGCCGCTGCGGGCGCAGCGCTTTTGACCACGCGAACGCCACGCGACTTCATCCAGGCATCAAACTCATCAGCAGTCATGCGCTTGCCGTTCTGGGTCATGTCAAAACGCCAAGGCGTGTTGTCGAACTCGGTCTTGGGCTTGTAGGCCGCAGGATCATTCGGATTGGCCACGCCCTGGACCGGCATGGCCATCGCAACGTTCTGGCACGCCTGGACACGCATGCGCAGCAATACGCGGTCGACCGACAGTGCTTCGTCGTATGCGTGCGCCAGTACGCCACTGGGCGCCCCCAAAGGCGCTGTGTTGGAAAACAATTCTGGGGCGACAGGCGCTTGCAGCGCTTGTGATCCGGGCGCGGCAGGCACCGTATTGGTGGCACAGCTCTGCAATGCATTGGCAGCCGGAATTACGGCGAAGGCAAGCAAGCTGGAGATTACGATGCGGCGCATGGGTCAACCCGATGAAAATATGAGGTCAGAGTGTAGAAAGCACGGCAGCCAATATCAAGGAAAACCGCAGCTTGCGACACCTTGCGCAAGTAGAACGCGCAGGTGCTGCATTGATCTTTCGCATTGAATAAAGACTAGCCGACTTCGCCCAAAAAAGAAGCCCGGCACTAGGCCGGGCTTCGGGTCTTGCTTGAAGCTGAGTCCGATTAGTTCTGGACGTTCAGCTCGGTACGACGGTTCTTCTCGCTCTTGCAAGCCGGGAAGGCCTGACCCAGGTCTTCCAGCGGACGGCTTTCACCGTAGCCGATCGGACCAGTCATACGACCGGCATCGACGCCGTTCGTGGTCAGGTAGTCATACACAGCCTTGGCGCGACGCTCGGACAGGCTCTGGTTGTAAGCATCCTTACCGCACTGGTCAGTGTGACCGGCCACTTCAACACGCAGATCCGGGTAACGCTTCAGGATCTCGGTGGCTTCGCTCAGGATCGCAACCGCGTCAGGACGCAGGGTGGATTTGTCGAAGTTGAAGTTGACGCCCTTCAGGTCGATCGCGACTGCAACCGGGCAACCGTCCGGACCAATGGTCTGGCCAGCCTGCGAACCCGGGCACTTGTCGTTGCAGTTGTTGACGCCGTCACCGTCGTCATCCAGGTCTGCACAGTTCGGAGCAACTTCCGGAGCCGCCGGAATCACGGCCGAAGGGGCCGGTCCGAGCGGGATCACGACACCGACCGAAGCCAGCACGTCGCCGAAGAAGCTCTCTTCCTGCTGGTGCGGGTACTGCGAACCCTGCGCCAAGCCGGTTTCGGCAGCAACGCTGCTGTCGTCGAAGTCAGCACGCATGGCCAGCTCAGCGCGAACCGCAATGCGCTTCTCGAAGGTGGTCTGCAGACCGACGCCCAGCTTGGCGGCAAAGTTGCCGTCCTTGCGATCGAGCGGAGAAACGGTGCCGCCGACCGGCACATACTCTTCTTCCGAACGCTGGTAGCCAAGGCCGGCAACCACATAGGGGTTCCAGCTACGGCCTTCAGAGATGAAGTGGCGACGCAGATCGACCGACACGCCGTACTGGCTCCAGTTCAGGTCGTCATTGGTACCCGGAACGCCACTGTCAAAGCTCGGGTTCTGGTAGTTCAGCTCACCGTCAACCGACCAGTTCGGGCTGATGAATTTGCCCAGGCCCAAGGTGACGAACGGGGTATCGTCCGTGCGGCGATCCTCGTCCTGCAGGTTGAAACCAGCGGAACCGGTCAGGTACCAACGGTCATCGAACTCCTGAGCGGAAGCGGCCTGCGCCCAGCTCAGACCTGCCAGCATTGCGGCACAGAGAAGTTTCTTGTTCATTTGCAGCTCCTTAAAAAAATCAAGATGTAAGATAAATCCGAGCACTCGCTAGAGGGTCCAGCTTATTTCGGTTGTTCATATTTAGGTTGTTCAGACGGCCATGTCTGCACGCCATCGAGTGGAGATTATGCGTGCCCCTGTGAAGGCTGCGTTAACGGTACCATAACAAGTCGGCGAAGCATACCAATGGACTATCTCACAAGTGCGGGTGCTATACAGGTCCATGAACAGGGCAGACAACGTATTGGCCAGCTAAAAAGGGCTCCTTGAGGCTGCACCGCTGCCAATTTATTCCTTTTGACTCGCATTGCTGGGCGCTAGCGCTGGGGAACGCCGCAGTGTGATTGCGCTGACACTCTGCAACACATTGATCTGCGCCTGAAGCTTGGTCCGCCATCAGAAGGACCAACCCTCTTTCGCATGACTACAGCCATCTTACCCTCTCTGTTTCTCTCGCACGGCTCTCCAATGATGGCCTTGGAGGATTCCCCCACCGGCCGCTTCCTTGATAGCTTGGGGAACTCCCTGCCACGCCCGCGTGCCGTCGTGGTGGCGTCGGCGCACTTCACGGCGCGCGAGCCGATAGTGACCTCGAACTCCACGCCGGACACGATCCACGATTTCGGCGGCTTCCCGAAGCCCTTATACGATATCCGCTACCCCGTTCATGGCGCTCCAGCACTTGCTTCGGAAATCGCCGGCTGCCTGACGAACGCTGGATTCGTCGCACGCGTGGACGAGCGAATTGGCATTGACCACGGCACCTGGGTGCCCCTGAGGCGCATGTATCCACAGGCGGACATCCCGGTGGTGGCGGTGTCGGTAAACCCTGCGCAGACCTCGTCATGGCACTACCAACTCGGCCTCGCCCTTGCTCCGCTGCGTGAACAAGGCGTGCTGGTCATAGGCTCAGGTGGCTATTCGCACAATCTGCGCGAGCTCGATTGGCAACATGGGACTGCACCGGCGTATCCGTGGGTACGGGCATTCACCGAGGCGTTGAGCGCCAAGTTACTGGAAGGCGATCTGCAAGGCGCCCTCGATTGGCAATTGCTGCCGGAGGCGCTTCGCAACCATCCGACCACCGAACATCTTTATCCGCTTTATGTCGCGCTGGGGGCGGGTGGTCCTGACGCAACCGCCACCCGGCTTCACCATGCAGTACAGATGGGCGGAATGGCGATGGACGCATTTGCTTTCGCATAGAGAACCTGACGGCTCATGGCACCAAATCCCGTTCCGCTTCAATGATGGCCCCAACAACCTCGGCTCTTCGCGCTTCCATCTGACCAATGCCGTGGAGGCTGCGTTGAAGCGGATGGGCACCGACTATATCGATCTGTTC
>JBDTZK010000136.1:0-5951 GCA_040005195.1 Pseudoxanthomonas sp. | reverse complement strand
AGGACGACGGTCATATCTTCTGCACCGAAGATCAGATCGAATCCGAAGTCACTGCCTTCCACCAACAGGCGCTGGCGGTGTATCAGGCGTTCGGCTTCGACAGCACGTCCAATGACAGCATCCAGATCAAGATCGCGCTGCGTCCCGAAGCCCGCCTGGGTGATGACGCCACCTGGGACAAGGCCGAAGGCGCGCTGCGCTCGGCGCTGAGCGCGTGTGGCGTGGATTGGCAGGAGCTGCCGGGCGAAGGCGCGTTCTACGGCCCCAAGATCGAATACCACCTCAAGGACGCCATTGGCCGCACCTGGCAGCTGGGCACCATGCAGGTCGATTTCATGATGCCCGAGCGTCTGGGCGCCGAGTACGTGGACGAACATTCCGCGCGTCGGCACCCGGTGATGCTGCATCGCGCCATCGTTGGCTCGATGGAACGCTTCATCGGCATCCTGATCGAACACCACTCCGGGGCGTTCCCGGCCTGGCTCGCGCCGCGCCAGGCCGTGGTCATGAACATCACCGACGCCCAGGCCGATTATGTGTCAGAAGTTCAGAAATCCCTTTCAGATCAAGGATTTCGGGTGGTTTCCGATGTGCGGAACGAGAAGATTGGCTACAAGATCCGCGAGCACACCCTGCAGCGAATCCCCTACCTGCTGGTGGTCGGGGACCGCGAAAAAGAAAATGGCGCCATTGCCGTGCGCACGCGCTCGGGCGAAGATTTAGGCACAATGAGCATCGCAGCCTTCGCTGAGCGCCTCCGCGCCGAGCAAGTCGCGTAAGAAATGTCCCGGCCCCTTGGGGGCCGGCATGGAAGTATCCCTTGGGAGATTGCAACAATCAGTACCCCCGATAACAAGCAAAACCGCAAAAACGGCGAGATTCGCGTACCCAACGTGCGCGTGATCGGTGCAGATGGCGAAATGGTCGGCGTGCTTTCGCGCGAAGCGGCAATCGCGCTGGCAGAAGAGTCGGCGATGGACCTGGTGGAAATCCAGCCCCAGGCTGATCCGCCCGTCTGCCGCATCATGGACTTCGTCAAGTTCAAGTTCGAAGCCCAGAAAAAGGCCAACGCTGCCAAGAAAAAGCAGAAGCAGGTCGAGATCAAGGAACTCAAGTTCCGGCCAGTCACCGATGAAGGCGACTACCAGATCAAGATGCGCAACATTCGCCGCTTCCTGGAAGAAGGCGACAAGGTCAAGATCAACATCCGTTTCCGTGGCCGTGAAATGAGCCACCAGGAACTGGGTCGCGAAATGGCCACACGCATCGAAACCGAGCTGGGCGACGAAATCGTGATCGAATCGCGTCCGCGCCTGGAAGGTCGACAGATGGTCATGATGATCGCGCCCAAGAAGAAGTGATTCGCTTCCCTTCCTCTTAGGGGGAAGGTGCCCCGCAGGGGCGGATCAGGGCACGCGGCTTCAGATTGTCGAGTGGTGTGCAGGGCGGAAGTCTCCCGCACCAGCCGCAGGTCGCGGCTCTGATGTGCGGCGTTGCGCGCCAACTTCTCCCGTTGGCAGAAGGGAGCAAAGATCTGATTTGCAAGGCATTCCCGCTGCGGGCATAATACGCGGCCCGGTCACACGGGCGGCGGCTCGCAAGGTTTGGAGCAGCCACAGGACCTGTCGTTATTTCCTCAAAAGATTCAACGACTTACAAGCCGACATTGGGCATGGATGGAAAGCGTGGCCGCTTCATGACGAAGCATTCAAGGCTGCCGCCCGGGTCAGTTACAGAAACCAACAAGGATCACCGCAATGCCCAAGATCAAGACCCATCGGGCGGCGGCCAAGCGTTTCCGGAAGACCGCTTCCGGCAAATACAAGGCTGGCCACGCCAACAAGAGCCACATCCTCACCAAGAAGTCGACCAAGCGTAAGCGTGGCCTTCGTGCAACGAACATCATTCGTGCCGAAGACTCCAAGCGTCTGGATCGTATGCTTCCGTATCTCTGAGGACTGAACAATGGCACGAGTCAAACGTGGTGTAACGGCGCGCCGCCGTCACAAGAAAATCCTGAAGCTCGCGAAGGGCTATTACAACGCCCGCCGCAAGGTCTTCCGCGTCGCCAACCAGGCTGTCATCAAGGCTGGTCAGTACGCCTATATCGGTCGTAAGCAGAAGAAGCGTAACTTCCGTTCGCTGTGGATCACCCGCATCAATGCGGCTGCCCGCATCAACGGCTTGAGCTATAGCCGTTTCATGAATGGCATGCTGAAGGCTGGCATTACACTTGATCGCAAGGTGCTGGCGGATATCGCCGTGCACGACGCGGTGGGTTTTGCGGCCCTGGCAGAAAAAGCCAAGGACGCACTCGCGGCATAGCCGGCGATCTCCACCGTAAAGCGACACTGGCAATCCATCGCCGAACACGTGGGGAAGGGCGCAAGTCCTTCCCCATTGTTTTTTCCGACTTCATTCCAGCGAGTGCTGCAGTGGCTTTTGACAGGTGTATGGCGGCTTATCCAGTTGGTTGTTGCTCCTTGTGCTTTGCAGGGATTCAAGACAACAGCAAGATCAAGATGGGTCCCGGCGTGTGCCGGGATGACGAATCCAGTTTTCTTGGGGTTGTGAACGAATGAGCGATATCGAATCACTGTCCACCCAGGCCTTGGCCGATATTGCATCGGCGCAAACGCCCGACGCCCTCGAATCCCTGCGTGTAGCGTTGTTGGGCAAGAGTGGCAGCATCACGGCCCAGTTGAAGCAGTTGGGCACCCTGCCAGGCGACCAGCGTAAGGCCGCGGGTGAAGCGATCAACGTTGCGCGTGATGCGATTGCCGCGGCGTTGTCGGCGCGCAAGGTTTTGCTGGAAGATGCAGCGCTTGATGCGCGTCTTGCAGGGGAAAGCATTGACGTGACCTTGCCAGGCCGTAATCCGGAACGCGGCGGGCTGCATCCGATCAGCCGAACCCTGGAGCGCATCGCGGAGATCTTCGGGCGCCTGGGTTACGAATTGGCGGACGGCCCGGAAATCGAAGATGACTGGCACAACTTCGAAGCACTGAATTTCCCGCCGCACCATCCGGCGCGTGCGATGCACGACACGTTCTACTTTCCGCCTGACGGCAGCGGTATTGCCCGCCTTCTGCGCACGCATACTTCTGGCGTGCAGGTGCGTTACATGGGCGAGCACGCGCCGCCGTTGCGCATGATCGCCGCTGGCAAGGTCTATCGCAGTGACAGCGACCAGACGCATTCCCCCATGTTCCACCAGGTCGAAGGCCTGCTGGTCGACGAGCATTCGACTTTTGCCGACCTGAAGGGGACGCTGGCCGAATTCGTCCGCGCATTTTTCGAGCGCGACTTCGAGATGCGCTTCCGTCCCAGCTATTTCCCGTTCGTGGAGCCCGGTGCAGAAGTCGATATCGCCTGGCAGCAGCCCGATGGCAGCCAGCGCTGGCTGGAAGTCCTGGGTTGCGGCATGGTGCATCCGAACGTGCTCAAGAGCTGCGGCATCGATCCCGAGCGCTATACCGGCTTTGCGTTCGGTCTGGGCGTGGAGCGCTTCGCGATGCTGCGTTATGGCGTCAACGACCTGCGCGCGTTCTTCGAGAACGATGTGCGCTTCCTCAGGCAATTTGCGTAGGTCGGGCCTCGGCCCGCCGCTTGGTTCCACACGACACAACATCTGATACAGGGCAATGGTGGGCCAACGCCCACCCAACGGATCACCAACGATGAAGTTCTCAGAAAACTGGTTGCGCAGTCATGTGCCTATCCAAGCCACGCGTGCCGAGCTTGCCGCGACGCTGACCGCCATTGGCCTGGAGGTCGAGGAAGTCACCCCACTGGGTGACTCCCTGGCAGGCGTAGTCGTTGCGCGCATCGTGGAATGCAGCAAGCATCCCGAGGCTGACCGCCTGCAGGTCTGCAAGGTCGATGCAGGGCAGGGTGATCTGTTGCAGATCGTCTGCGGCGCACCGAACGCGCGGCCTGGCCTGCTTGCACCGCTGGCAACCGTGGGTACGGTAGTGGGTGAAATCACCATCAAGGCAGCCAAGCTGCGTGGCGTGGATTCCAACGGCATGCTGTGTTCGGCCAAGGAATTGGGTGTCGATGCCGATGCCTCGGGCTTGCTGGAATTGCCGGACGATGCGCCTGTCGGCACGCCGATCGCGGAATATCTTTCGTTGCCGGATGCGAGCATCGAGATCAAGCTGACGCCCAACCGCGCGGATTGTTTCAGCGTGCGTGGTATTGCATTCGACGTGGCGGCCGCCTGCAACAGTGAAGTTGTTGCCTTCGATGCCACCCCGATGCCGGCGCTGGTGGACAGCGCAATGAGTGTTGAGTTGGAAGCGGGCGCGAAGGTGCCGCGCTTCGTCGGGCGCGTGGTCGAAGGTGTGAATGCGACCGTCGCAACCCCTGTGTGGATGGCAGAGCGCCTGCGTCGCAGCGGGGTCAGGCCGATCAGCTTTCTGGTGGACGTCACCCAGTACGTGATGCTGGAACTCGGGCAGCCGATGCATGCATTTGATCGTGACACGCTGGTCGCACCCGTCGTTGTGCGGCACGCGCGCGGCGGCGAAGAAACCACGTTGCTCGATGGCCGAAAGGTGTCGCTGAGCGATGACTTCCTGGTCGTGGCCGACAGCACCGGAGGTCACGGGGCACGTGCGGTCGCATTGGGCGGCATCATGGGCGGGTCTGAAACCCGTGTGACCGATACCACCCGCAATGTTTTTCTCGAGGCGGCGCACTGGATTCCTGCTGCGATCATCGGCCGTGGACGCAAGCTGGGTTTGCATACCGATGCAGGCCATCGTTTCGAGCGTGGCGTGGACCCTGAGCTGCCCCGCCAGGCGATCGAAGTCGCCACGCGCTTGATCGTTGAAGTTGCCGGCGGTTCGCCGGGGCCGGTCGTCGAAGCGGTCATGTCCGAGCACCTGCCGAAGCCGATCAGCATCCTGCTGCGTCGTGCCCGCATTCTGCGTCTGCTGGGCATCGAGATCGCGGATGCCGACATCGAGCGCATCCTGCGCGCGCTGGGCATGCAGGTCGAAGCCATGGCCGACGGCTGGCAGATCGTAGCGCCGAGTCGTCGTTTCGATATCGCCATCGAAGAAGATCTGATCGAAGAACTGGCGCGCATCCACGGCTATGACCGAATTCCCACGACGTTGCCAGGCGGCGCTACACGCATTGCCGCCATTACGGAAACACAGGTCGAGGGTTCCACTCTGCGCAGGCACATGGCCGCACGGGATTACTTTGAAACCGTGAACTATGCTTTCGTTGACCAGTCACTGCTTGAGCAATGGGGAGCCACCGCGCAGGCGGTGCCGCTGGCCAATCCGCTCAGTGCCGAACTGGGCGTGATGCGGACGCGATTGCTGCCAGGACTGGTTTCCGCATTGCAACGCAACGTCGCGCGCCAGGCTGGGCGTGTGCGCTTGTTCGAGTTGGGCAACGTGTTTGCCGCCAATGCTGACGGGGCTCCACGCGAGACCTTGCGCATTGCCGCAGCCGTGCAGGGAAGTGCCAGTTCCGAACAATGGGGTGAGCCTACCCGGAAGTCCGACTTCCACGACTTGAAGGGTGATCTCGACAGCCTGGCTGCCGCGTCGGGCGCGGTGCTGGAATACCGGCCCTCGCCGCAGGCGTTCGGTCACCCGGGTCGTTCGGCAGACATCTTCCGCGACGGGCAATGTATCGGCTGGATAGGCCAGATCCATCCACGCTTGCAGCGTGCGCTGGATGTGGAAACCGAAGTGTTTGGATTCGAACTCGACCTGTCACCGCTGAGCGCTCGCGCCTTGCCGCGGGCTGCGGAGCTTTCCCGCTATCCGTCCGTCCGTCGGGATCTTGCGTTCGTCGTCGCTGATGACGTCCCCTGGGCGGCAGTGTCAGCCACGGTCCGGTCCGTGGCGGGCCCGCTTTTTCGCGACCTGCTGCTGTTCGACCGCTATGTCGGTGCAGGGGTCGAATCCGGCCACAAAAGTCTGGCT
>JBDTZK010000135.1:0-5964 GCA_040005195.1 Pseudoxanthomonas sp. | reverse complement strand
GGCAGCCACCTGACTGGCGTGTTCGGCACGCGCATGGACGATATCTGGAAACTGACCAAGGGCACGAGCAGTCGCGACGAACGTACCCTCATCACCACATGGAACGGGCAGGTCTACCACGCCTCGATGATTGCACCGAAGGCGGCACCGCGGCGGCAACAGGCCAGTGAAATCGAGCAAGCGCCGAACCCACAGCGCGACGAGATCCTGGGTCGCCTCTCCGGTGGCGACGCGCGCATGTCACAACTCATCGAACGTGCGGTGCGGCTGGTCGACAAGCCGGTATCCATTCTGATCCAGGGCGACACAGGTACCGGCAAGGAAGTGCTGGCGCGCGCACTGCACGAGTCCAGTCAGCGCGCGGCGATGCCGTTCGTGGCGGTCAATTGCGCGGCAATCCCCGAGTCATTGATCGAGAGCGAACTGTTCGGCTATACGCCGGGCACGTTCACTGGCGCACGCAGCAAGGGCATGAAGGGCCTGATCCAGAACTCCGATGGCGGCACCCTGTTCCTCGACGAGATCGGCGACATGCCGCTGGTGCTGCAGACGCGGTTGCTGCGCGTTTTGTCCGAGCGGGAAATTCTTCCGCTGGGTGCCGACAAGCCGATCCACCTGAATCTGCACGTGATCGCCGCCTCGCACCGCGACCTGCGCCGGCAGATCGTCACCGGCACGTTCCGCGAAGACCTCTACTACCGCCTCTGCGGCGCAACACTGGCCTTGCCGCCATTGCGCGAGCGCAGCGATATCGGGTTTCTGATCGATCGCATACTGCACATCGAAGCCAGCGCGATGAATGCCAATCCGGCGATCAGCCCGCAGGCGCGCGCGCTGCTGGTTGCCCACGACTGGCCAGGCAACGTGCGCGAACTACGCAATGCCCTGTGCTTCGCGCTTTCCATCGCCGATGGCGAACCGATCAATGCGGGGCATCTGCCACCCGAGATTATCGACCCATTGCCTGCGCATGATGATGCGACGTACGGCCGGGTCATTCCGTTTCCACTGACCGCCGCTCACCATGAAAGCAGCGCCTCGCTGCCGACCGGTGACGAACGCACTGATCTTCTGGATGCACTGCGTCGCCACCACTGGAACATCAGTGAAGTGGCGCGCGACCTGCAACTCTGTCGCGCGACCATCTACCGGCACATGAAGCGCCACGGCATCGTGTCGCCCACACTGCTGGATTGATCGGCGCCCACATTGAGCGTTGACGCGCCCCGTACGTTCGCGTGCGGGGCGTTTTGATTTTCGTGCCGACATGCCCGGCGTGGATTACACATGCCCCTTCACGACCGACCACGTTTTCTCTGTTCTCCACGTTCACACGAACAATGTGGCAGCAGATGCGACAGCTGTCGCACCTGAAGCGACAGGTGTTGAGTCATGTCATTCAATTCACTCAAAAAAATGCTGCAATGCGGGGTGATTTTTTCCGTTAAATTCATATCTATCAATGAGATAGGAAAATACTGAACTGGCCTGAAAACTGGCACGCGAATTGCGCTTACCCCCCGCACGACGATTGTTCTTGCTGCGGCAACGACGACGTCCAAGCGAACCGGTTCAGGGGCATGCGGACATCAAGATCCGTAACTCCTCCGGTCCATTCAACCTGGAGGGGTTATGACAACGTCCAAGATGTCCCGTTGCACTGTATTGCTCATGCGGCTGGCAGCCGTCGTATTTTTCATTCCTGTCGGCGCCGCGCAGGCGCAGACCACGTTCGATGTCATCGGTCCGCGCGAGTACGAACTGCCGGTCGACTTCGAACCGTTCAATGTCTTCGTGCAGTACGGGACGGTGCAGGAGAACGACCGCGTCTTCAACGCCGACGGTGATCGCGTTGATGGTTCCGGTAGCCAAGCCATCACCGGCCTGTCCAAGTACGTGCGTTTCTGGTCGCCAGCTTCCAAGCGCAATATCGGTGTGGCCTGGGAAGTGATTGTTCCCGAAGTTGGAATCCGCAATCGAAACGCGCCCCAAGGTGACCGCCACATCAGCGGCCTGGGCGACCCGATGACCGGCTTCGCGATCTGGTACAAGCCCAAGGCCAACGTGACCCTGGGCTTCCAGTCGTTTGTGCAGATTCCGGTCGGCACCGGCCGGGTCAGCGATACCAACTGGAAGAACCTCTCCAGCTTCTTCTGGGATTGGCGCATCGGCGAGAAGTTCGGCTGGACCGGCGACGCGGGCGCGGTGTGGCAGAGCGAACGCGACAGCGGCATCAAGCCCGGCCTGTCGTACCACACCAACAACCGCTTCGCTTATCGCGCCAACCAGCGGCTGGAACCTTTCCTCGCACTTGATGCCGAATACGCCGACGGCAACGACGGATTGCCCGACGGATGGGCGCTGGACGGTGGCGCGGGCCTGATGGTCCACACCTTCGATAACCAGTCGATCACCCTGCGCTATTCGACCTCGATCAACGGCAAGAACCACAGCGTGAACGACAGCCTCAACCTGAAGTACGCCTACGTCTGGTAATGCCTTCGCTGCGTGCCGGAGCGGATCGTCATCCGTTTCGGCGCGCCGCGTCCTTCGGTCTTCCATGAGGTCGCCATGAAACCTTTGTTCGCGCTTGCCGTTTCCATTGCCCTGCTGGTCGCGCTGTGGGTCTATGTCAGTATCGGGCTTCCGTCGCTGCAACTCATTCCGTGGATTGGTTTTGTTGCATGGGCCACATTCTTCGCCGCAGGTGGCGGACGTGCGGCCATCGTCCAATCGCTGCCGCCGGCCATTGCTGGTGTACTGCTGACTGCTTTGACCATGTTTGGTGTCGCCAATGCGGGCGGCGGATTGTCTGCGCTGATCGTGCTGGTCGCCGTGCTGGCCTTCGTGCTGGTTGCGATGGCCAGCCACAAGGCGCTGGCCTACACACCGGCAGCATTCCTGGGTGCGGCGAGCTATTTCGGCAGCGGTGGCAAAGTGGATGAAAGCATCCTCTTCGTCGTCGCGTCCTGGGTGGTCGGCGTCGCCTTCGGTTACGCCTCCGAACGAATGGGAGTGAAGCTGACAAGAACCACGTAAGTATCGAAACAGCAGGAATGAAGCATGAAACAACAACAAGAGAATCAGGAATCCACATGACCAAGAGCTATAACAACTATATCGACGGCGCGTTCACCGCCGACACCGCCGGTTGGATCGAAGTAAACAATCCGGCCACCGGCGCGCTGCTTGCACGCGTTCCCGACAGCAACGCCGACGTCGTGTCCCAGGCCGTGGCCGCGGCCAAGCGCGCGCAGCCAGGCTGGGAGAAAACCCCGGCGGTCGAACGCGGCAACTACCTGCGCAAGATCTCGGCGAAGATCCGCGACAACCGCAAGGAACTGGCCGGGATCATCGTGCGCGAACAGGGTAAGACCCAGGGCCTGGCGCAGGTGGAAGTGGATTTCACCGCCGACTACATCGACTACACCGCCGAATGGGCGCGACGCCTGGAAGGCGAGGTGCTGACAAGCGACCGCGCCAACGAAACCATCTTCCTGATGCGCAAGCCGCTGGGCGTGGTGGCCGGCATCCTGCCATGGAATTTTCCGTTCTTCCTGATCGCGCGCAAGCTGGCGCCGGCACTGATCACGGGCAACACCATCGTGATCAAGCCCAGCGAAGAAACCCCGATCAATGCCTTCGAGTTCGCCCGACTGGTCTCTGAAACCGATCTGCCCCACGGTGTGTTCAACCTGATCGGCGGCACGGGTGCTTCCACCGGCGGCCCGCTGGTGTCGCATCCTGACGTCGACCTGATCACCTTCACCGGCAGTGTCGCCACCGGCAGCCGCATCATGCAGACGGCCGGCAAGAACCTGACCCGCGTGAATCTGGAGCTGGGCGGCAAGGCACCGGCCATCGTGCTGGCCGACGCTGATCTGGACCTGGCCGCCAAGGCGATCTACGCCTCACGCGTGATCAACACCGGACAGGTCTGCAACTGCGCCGAACGCGTGTATGTGGAACGTGGCGTGCATGAAGCACTGGTGCAACGATTGACCGTCCTGTTTCAGGCGACGCGTTACGGCGACCCGTCGGTCGAAGCTGACCTGGACATGGGCCCGCTGGTGAACCAGGTAGGGCTGGACAAGGTCGCGGCCATGGTCGAACAGGCCCGACGTGACGGTGCCACCATCGTCACCGGCGGCAAAGTCGCCGACATCCCCGGCGGCTTCCATTACGAACCCACCCTGATCGTCGATGCGCGCGCGGACATGGACATCATGCGCAAGGAAATCTTCGGCCCGGTGTTGCCTATCCAGGTCGTCGACAGCCTGGAAGAAGCAATCACCCTTTCCAACGACTCCGACCTGGGCCTGACCTCGTCGATTTTCACCAGCAACATCAATTCGGCGATGAAAGCGGTACGTGAGTTGCGCTTCGGCGAGACCTACATCAACCGCGAACACTTCGAAGCGATGCAGGGATTCCATGCGGGTCGCCGCAAATCCGGCATCGGCGGCGCCGATGGCAAGCACGGCCTGTACGAGTTCACCGAAACGCACGTGGTCTACCTGCAGACACCGTGAAGAAAGGAGAGAGATAGCCAGATGAGCAATCCAAAGAAAGATCCGTGTGCATGCAGCAGCGACTGTCCACCCGATGACGGCAGTCGCCGCAACATGCTGACCGGCGCACTGTCGCTGGCGGCGCTGGCGCCGATGGCAGCTGCCAGCTTCAATGCCTCCGCGCAAGCGGCGGCGGCACCGGCGGCAGGCACACGCAGCCCGAAACCAGAACCGGGCGACAAGCTGGCCTTCATGCTTGGCCCCAAGCAGGGCAAGGAAGTACTTCCGAAGGACATCGAGGTCGGCAAGCCGCCGACGCTGGCGTACCCGATGGATCCGAAAAGCGGAAAAGTGCTGATCTCGAAGGCCAGCCTGCTGACCGTGGTGCGCCTGAAGCCTGCCGACCTGAAACCCACTAGCGCGCGCAACGCGGCCGAGGGCATCGTTGCGTTCTCCTCGCTGTGCACGCACTACGGCTGTCCCATCACCACGCTGCATCCCAGCCAGACACAGATCGTCTGCAATTGCCATGGATCGGTGTTCGACGCCGCCAATCGCGGCGTGGTGACGTTGGGGCCGGCGACGCGCCGACTGGCGATGCTGCCACTGACCATCAAGGACGGCGTGCTGCTGGTGGCAGCCAAGTTCGACGGGCCGCTAGGTCCACCCCAATAGTCGTTTCAACCGCTTGACCCTCAACAACAATGACGACAGCACCATTTCCGGGAGGAAACCACGCATGAGACTCACACTGACCGTTGCTGCGCTAACCGCAGTCCTTGCTTCAGGCACCGTCGCGGCCGCCGACTACCAACCTGTCACCGATGCACGCCTGGCCAATCCGGAACCGGAGAACTGGCTGCTGACCAAGGGCAACTATGCGGGCTGGAGCTACAGCCCGCTTGAGCAGATCACCACGGACAACGTCAGCAAGCTGCGTCCGGTCTGGTCATCGGCCACCGGCGTCCAGTCTGGTCACGAGGCGCCGGCAATCGTCAACGGCGAATACATGTTCGTCGCCACGCCGCACAACCACGTGTTTGCCTACAACGCCAAGACCGGCAAGCCGTTGTGGCATTTCCAGCGCGAAGTTCCGGAAGGCATCGGCGCTCTGCACCGCACCAATCGCGGCGTCTCGCTCTACGGCGACAAGGTCTATGTGGGCAGCGTCGACTGCGCACTCTCTGCGCTGGACGCCAAGACCGGCAAGCTGATCTGGGAAGCACAGGTCTGCGACTGGGAAACCGAAAGTGCCTACATCACTTCGGCACCGCTGGTCGTGCAAGGCAAGGTGATCATCGGCCCGTCAGGCGGAGAATTCGGCGTGCGCGGCTTCCTCAAGGCTTTCGATGCCGAAACCGGCAAGTTGGCCTGGACGCGCTACAGCGTGCCGGCGCCGGGAGAAAAAGGCTATGAAACCTGGCCGCAGGAAGGCAAATGGAAGGATGCGTGG
>JBDTZK010000134.1:0-5978 GCA_040005195.1 Pseudoxanthomonas sp. | reverse complement strand
TCAAGCCTTCTTCGATGCGCTTGGCGATCGCGATTTCGCCTTCGCGATTGAGCAGCTCGACCGTGCCCATCTCGCGCATGTACATGCGCACTGGATCGGTGGTGCGGCCGGCTTCAGTATCCAGCGACGACAGCGCGGCAGCGGCTTCGTCGGCGGCAGTTTCATCGATCGTGCGCGACGGCGCTTCGGTCAGCAGCCCGGTGTCGGGCGCCGCTTCGTGCACCTCGATACCCATGCCATTGATCATGCCAATGATGTCTTCGATCTGCTCCGCATCGACGATGTCGTCGGGCAGGTGGTCGTTGACTTCGGCAAAGGTCAGGTAGCCCTGTTCTAGGCCCTTGCTGATCAGTAGCTTGATATCGGATTGTTGGGCAGGACGTTCGTTGGCCATCAGTGCTTGCGCCACCGGATAGGAGAATGGGGAACCCAGCATTATACCGTTTCACTGGGAGTTTGGCCCGTCATTGGCGCTGAACGCGCCGTGGCGGGTCAGCCAGCCCCGCAACCTCATGAGTCTTGCCCTTGCAGCAGGCGATACCAGACCGGTCAGGGTCTCAGCAGGAAGGTCACCGGGCCGTCATTGATCAGGCTTATCACCATATGGGCACCGAAACGGCCTGTTTCCACCCCTGGCGCATGCTTTTGGCGACATATTTCAACGAGCCGGTTGTAGCCGCGTTCAGCCTCTTCCGGTGGCGCGGCCGTGGTGAAGCTGGGCCGCATTCCCGACCGGGTATTGGCCGCCAGAGTGAACTGGCTGACCAGCAGCAATCCGCCCCCGGTGTCGGCGAGCGACCGGTTCATGCGTCCCGTTTCATCGGCGAAGACACGGTAGCCCAGCAGTCGTTCGGCCATCCGCAGCCGCTGCGCTTCGGTGTCGCCCGGCTCCACCGCAACTAGGGCCAGGAGACCAGGACCGATGGCGCCGATGGTTTCCCCGTCCACGGTAACGGCGGCCCGGGTGACACGCTGGATCAGAGAGAGCATGAGTCTGAGGAATAAGGAATGGGCAAGAGCATGGCTTTTTCACCGCGTTTGGAAAAGGGGATGAGGTGGGATTTGCCTTTGATTGGACTCAAGATCAAACACAACTCCCAGTAGCCCCACTGCAAAAGGCGGCAAAGCAAGGCTCAACCGATAGACTTGCGTGATGAAGCCCGAAATCCTGTCCAGCCTGCTCTATCGCACTGCGGCCTTGTTCACCCGCCTGCCCTGGCCGTGGTTGCGCAACCTGGCCGACATGCTGGCCTGGGTCTGGCGCCGTCTGGATGCCCGTGAAAGTCAGGTAGCGCGCCGCAACCTGCGGCTGGCCTATCCGGAAATGCTGCCCTCGCAGCGCGATGAACTGCACGCGCGGGTGCTGCGCACAACCGCGCGCCAGGCGCTGGAAACCCTGCGCTTCTGGACACGGACGCCCACGGAAAACCTGTCGCGACTGGTCGAACGACAGGGCGAAGCGTTGTACGACGCGGCCCTGGCGTCTGGCAAAGGCGTGATTGTGGTCGCGCCACATTTCGGCAACTGGGAGCTGCTTAACCAGTGGCTGTCTTCGCGCGGCCCGATTGCCATCGTCTACGCACCACCGGACTCACCGGTAGGCGACGCCTTCCTGCTGCGGGTCCGCAGCGCCGACAACATTCACCAGGTGCGCGCCGAAGGGCCCGCCGTGCGGCAGTTGTGGAAAGCGCTCAAGCAAGGCGGAGCGGTCGGCATCCTGCCAGACCAGCAGCCCAAGCTGGGTGATGGCGAGTTCGCGCCCTTTTTCGGCATACAGGCGCTGACCATGACGCTGGTTTCGCGCCTGGCCGAACGCACCGGTGCCACCGTGCTGTTCGCATGGTGCGAGCGTAGCAATGCGGACCTGGAATTCACGCTGCATGTGGAACCTGCACCGGATGGCATTGCCGATCCTGATCCCGTAGCCGCTGCAACCGTGCTCAACAGCATGGTCGAACGCATCGCGCGCCGTGATCCGGCACAGTATCAATGGACCTACAAACGTTTCGGTGCCAGGCCGGCCGGTAGCGGTGAGCCCAATCCCTACAAGGAACCGAACCCGGTATGACCGACCTGCCCACGCCTCCGAACGCACCACAAGCGCCGACCGCGCCCGAGCCGGATCACACGCTGGCGATCGATTGGCAGCATCTGCCAACTCGCGGCGCGGCGCTGGCCGCCTTCGGCAACGCACTGGGGTTTGCCATCCCGGTCGCGCTGGTGGCGGGATTCGCGGCCCGGCTTACGGACATGGGTTCGCCCTGGCTGATGGCGCCGCTGGGTGCCGTCCTGGGCGCGGTGTTCGGCGCCTGGCTGGGCGTCAAACGGCATCGACGCACGCTGTGGAAACTCGATGCCCACGGCTTTGCAATGCAGCGCGGACGCTGGTGGCAGACCGAGAGCCGCGTGCCTATTTCGCGCGTGCAGCACCTGGACCTGAAACGCGGGCCGCTGGAGCGCGCGTTCAAACTGGCAACGCTGGTCATTCACACGGCCGGCACGCGCATGGCCGCGGTATCCATCTCCGGGCTGGATGGCGCGGATGCAGAACACCTCCGTGAACAACTGTCCCACCAGCTTGACCACGACGACGCGCTGTGAACGACGCACCGGCAATTGAAACGCCCGATCACCGACTGCATCCCTGGTCGTGGCTGTTCGTGCTGGTGCAGCAGCTCAAACAGTTCATCGTGCCGCTGGTCGCGCTGCTGGTGTTCGGCGGGCGTGGCGGGCGCGAAGCTTTCTGGACCGGCCTCGGTCCCCTGATCGCCGTCGGCGTGCTGGTGGTGGTTTCCGTGCTGCAGTACTTCACCTACCGCTACCACGTCGGCCGCGACCACCTCACCATTCGCGAAGGTTGGCTGCAACGGAACCTGCGCCAGATTCCTTACGCGCGCATCCATAACGTGGTGTTGCACCAGACCGTGCTGCACCGTCTGTTTGGCGTGGCCGAGGTACGCCTGGAATCTGCAGGCGGCCAGAAGCCGGAGGCGCAGATGCGTGTCTTGCGGTTGGATGAAGCGCTGGCGCTGGAGAACCTGGTCAAGCATCGCGGGCAGGTGCCGGACGCCGAGGCGCCGGTCGCTCCTGTCGACAGCCTGCTGACGCTGTCCACCGCCGAGGTGATCCGCCTGGGGCTGGTTTCCAATCGCGGCATGATCGTGATGGCCGCCGCCTTTGGCGCGTCCTGGCAACTGTTTCCGGAGCGTATGGTCGCCAATTATGTCGAACGCTTCGGACGCGAGTTGTTCGGGTACGCCAGCCATCTGCAGTACGGCACGCTTGCCACCATTGGCGCCGTGGCGGCGATCATGCTGCTGGCGATGGGGCTGCTGCGTTTGCTATCGGTGCTGCTGGCCCTGTTGCAGTACCACGGCTTCCGCCTCAGCGAAGAACAGCGCCGCCTGACCGTCCAGCGCGGATTGCTGTCGAAGCTGCGCACCAGCGTGGCCCGCCGCCGCATCCAGGCGTGGACGCTGCACGAAGGCTTCCTGCATCGCCTGCTGAAACGCCGCAGCCTGCGCATCGATACCGCCGTAGCCGAACAACAGGGCAAGGGTGACGCGCGTGCATTGAAGGAACTGGCGCCGATCGCAACGCCCGAGGCTTGCGATGCACTGGTACGACATCTGCTGCCACAGGCAGAGTGGCCGCGTACCGACTGGATTGCATTGCCATTGCGGACTGGCTGGCGCCTGTTTCTGCCTTCCGCGATCTTCGTCGCATTGTTGGTCGTGGTGATCTGCCTTTATTTCCAGGAATGGTGGGGAGCGCTGCCACTGCTGTGGCTGCCCTGGAGCGGCTTGTCCGCGTACCAGCAAGCGCGTCGCGCGGCATACGCTGTGGACGAAAGGCTTGTGGTATTGCGTGGCGGCTGGTGGTCACGTCATTGGCGATTTGCGGAGATCGACAAACTGCAGGCATTGCGCCTGGTGCGCTCCCCCATCGACCAGCGCATGGGCACGGCCACGCTGTGGTTGGATACCGCGGGCGCCAGCGGTTTCGCCCCGCCGCTGCGCTTGCGCTTCCTGCCGGAAGCCCACGCGCGTGCGCTGTACGCACAACTCAGTGCAGCTTTGGCACGTCGTCGACTGCAGTGGTAAGCCAGGTGCTCCGCTCCGCTAACCTGCGCGGCACGCACGCGGCTTTGCCGTGCAGCTCGCAATCCAGGAACAGAAACGCATGACATCTCCACTCCCCCTGTCCGGCGTGGTTATTGCCAAGAATGAAGCAGACCGCATCGGGCGCTGCCTTGAATCCATGCGGGCGGTCTGCACAGAGATGCTGGTGCTCGATTGCGGATCGGAAGACGACACGGTCGCCGTCGCGCGCGCATCCGGCGCCCGGGTGGAACATCAGGATTGGCTGGGGTTTGCCGGACAGAAGAACGAAGCCATCGCGCGCGCAACCCAGCCGTGGCTGTTGTTGCTGGATGCAGACGAATGGCTGGCCGATGGCGCCGAGGCGAAGCTGCGCGAACTGTTCGCCAGCGGCCGCGTCGAACAGGCAGATGTGTGGCGTCTGGTCCGTCGCAACTGGTTTCTGGGCAGCCGCCTGCGCGGTGACGAACGTGCCGAACGACTGGTGCGCCCGGGCCATCGCTACCTGCCCATGAAGGTACATGAGCGCCCCGACCTTGCCGGCAAGCGCGTGCTGGACTGCGACGTGGTGCTGGAACACAACACCGCACGATCGCTGGAACAGCACCGCCGCAAGAACAGCCGTTATGCGCAGCTGTGGGCGGAACAGAAGTTCGAGGAAGGCAAACGCTGCTCCGCGCTCGCACCCTGGACTCATGTGTCGGCTTACTGGTTGAAAGTCTATCTGCTACGTGGTGCGTGGCGCGAAGGCAGGAACGGCTGGCATTTCCACGCCAGCCACGCGCGCGCAGTGATCGAGAAATACCAGCAACTGCATGCCTTGGGAAAACAATGATGTCTTCTATTTTTTTCATCGCCTGCGCGGCGGGCAAGTCATGAGCGCGCCACCGCTGGTGGTGCGCTGTGGTGCATTCGGAGACGTCGTCATGGTCACCCCCATGATCCGGCTGCTCGCCGCGCGCTATCAAGGCAAAGTGGACGTGATCGGTTCCGGCGGCTGGACCGCGCCACTGCTCCAACACGAGCCGGCGCTGGGCCATTTGCAGATGCTGAGCAGCCGCACCACGCCGTACTGGCTTTGCCCAAGCCAGTGGCAACTGGTGCGCTGGCTGCGCCAGCGTGGTCGTGGGCCGGTGTATCTGTGCGACACCGACCCCAAGATAGGTGCATTGCTGCAACGCGCAGGGCTTCTTGAAGACGATATCGTCCGACGCCTGCCAAGCGACGATGAGGTCAATGGCATTACCTGCCTCTGGCCGGATCGCTGGATCAGCATGGGCCAGCGCGATCCAGCGCGGGACTACGGCGCGCGCCATGACATCCAGGCGCACACCTTCCGCTTGCCTCAGCTGGTGGTGACTGACGCCGCACGCGCCGAGTTTGTGCAATGGCGCGCTGAGAGCGGATTGAAGGGACCGCTGGTCTTGTTCCAGCCCGGCAACAAGCGCACGCATAAACGCGGCGGCCTTGCTACGCGCCAGCACCCGAAGTTCTGGCCACCCGAGCATTGGGCCGCCGTAGCCCAAGCGGTGTGGAAAAAGTTGCCCGAGGCACAGATCGTGCTGTGTGGTTCGCCTCTGGAGCATCCAGTACTGGAAGAAATCCGCACCGCCGCAGGGCACGATCCGCGCATGCACAATGGCGCGCATGAACTGCCAATTCCGCGCCTGCTGGCAATGATCGAACAATCGCACAGCCTAGTATCTGTCGATACAGGTCCAGCACATGCGGCTGCCGCATTGGGATGTCCACTGGTGGTGCTGTATGGCGCGGCGTCACCGAAGAAGTGGCGACCATTGGGACCCGCCACCATCCTGACCCTAGGGGGCGAGAAGGGCGAACAGAGCCGGGTCAGCGACATTCCGGTAGAGGACGTCG
>JBDTZK010000133.1:0-5984 GCA_040005195.1 Pseudoxanthomonas sp. | reverse complement strand
CTTGCCGTCATAGAGCACGGTGAAATCGAACTGCTCGCCGCTGTAGAGGTCGCTGGGGTGTGTGGTCGGCACCAGTTCCAGGCCCTTTCCGTAAGGTTTCAGCGCCGCCTGCGTCGGCGCCCCATCCGTGATGTAGGCCTCGGAGACGGACAGCGACTGGTAATGGACCAGCCACTTGGCGCCCGTGGGCAATGGTTTGGCTGGATCGCGCGTGGTTTCCTTTTTGCCGTCCAGCTCCCAAGTACGGAAGATCGCGCCCAGTCGTGGCCCGGTACTGAAGCGATACGTACCTTTCCCCGCGGCAAGACGATGCTCGGCAACCGCACGGGTCTTGAGCCGCTGCACGGTGTCGACCGGCACGGTCTTGCCATCCGGATTGATGACCTGGAATTCGCTGTTGTCGAACACCACTTCGGGAACGAAGAATTCCTCGCCGAACGACGCGTCCAGGGTCACCAGCCCGTTGCTGACCGGATCAAAACTGGCCGGGGCCAGGTAGGGCGTATGCGAATAGGCCGTCGTGGCGGTGCCGGAAAGCAGCAAGGCCGCCAGCAAAAAACGCGATGTCATGATGAGTCCCCAAGGTTGCTGAATGGCAGGGCCGCACTCTACATGCAAATGATAACCATTATCAACAAGTAACAAGCAGGGAGCTGGCTACAATGCGCCCCATGGATATCTTCAAGATCTTTACCTTGGAAGCCGCACATCGGCTTCCCAATGTCCCGCCCGGACACAAGTGCGCGCGGCTGCATGGACACTCGTTCCGCATCGAGGTACGCGTGGCCGGGGAACCCGGCGCCGACACGGGCTGGGTGATGGACTTCGGTGACATCAAGGCCTCGTTCAAGCCGATCTACGACCAGTTGGACCACCACTACCTCAATGACATCGAAGGCCTGGACAACCCGACCAGCGAACGGCTGGCGATATGGGTGTGGGAACGGCTCAAGCCCGCGCTGCCGGCGCTGAGCGAAATCGTGATCCACGAAACCTGCACGTCGGGCTGCCGCTACCGCGGCTGAGCCTTGCAGGACGGCCACTGCGCGCTCCTGCATTACGGTGGTCCCATACAAGCGTTTGATTCTAAACGGGTCATGACCGTTTGTCGGATTTCCATACGCCTGTTGTTGCGTTGCAGCAAACAGGTCGTTATGCTGCGCCGCAACAAGTCGATAAACACTTTCAGGAGACACCCAAATGTCCGCACAGATGAATGAGCAGTTCGCCAGCTTCACCCACCAGTTCGCGGCCGCCGCTTCGCGCGCCAACCGTCTGGCCCTCGAGAATGCAGAGACCATCTTCGGCCTGCAGCTGAAAACCTTCGAAAAGAATATGGAAGCCACCACCGCGTTCTTCGGTGAGCTGTCGGAAATCCGCGACGTTGAAGCCTACAAGACTGTTTGGCCGAAGGGCCTGCAGATCGCCAAGGACAATGCCGAGCGCGTCGCCGCTGCCGGCCAGGAAGTGATGGGCCTGACCATGAAAACCAACGAAGCCATCGGCCAGCTGGCCAAGCACCAGTTTGAAGCCGCCAGCGAAACCGCGCAGGCGACTGTAGCCAAAGCGACCAAGGCCACCAAGGGCAAGTAAGCCAACGGCTCTACTTAGTTCGTTTTATTGCACAGGCCCCTCCCCCTGTGCAGCTGACCCGGCAGCCCCACGCTGCCGGGTTTTTTTATTGCGCGACAGAAAACCCGGTTCCAGTTGGCCCTCTCTTACTTGCGGGAAAGGGAGACAACGCCTGCAATGCGCGCTTTGCGGGTGCTCTTAGTTTTGAATGGCCAGGACCCGTCACGCGATCATGCAACCTGAGGCAGTCCTTCCAGCAATCGCGACATGGCTACCGCATCGGGTGCGGAGCAATGGGGGAACCGGCCCCAGCAAGGCGCCTGGAGACGCGCCCGCAGCATGTCGAAGTTCTCATCCTGGCGCTCCATGGCAGGATCCACATGGTTGGCGATCCATCCCACCAGTTGGCAGCCATCCTGAGCGATGGCCTGCGCAGTCAGTCGCGCATGGTTGATGCAGCCCAGGCGCATGCCGACCACCATCACCACGGGAAGCTTCAACCGGCGCACCAGATCGGCCTGGTCCAGTTGCGCGGCCAGCGGTGCAGCCCATCCGCCCACGCCTTCCACCACCACGCTGTCGGCCAGTGCCTGCAAACGCTGGAATGCGGAAACCAGCGTGTCCAGCTGGATGTCGACACCTGCATCGCGTGCCGCCAGTTCCGGCGCCAGCGGCAGCGGCAGCGCATAGGGATTGAGGTCGCCATAGGACGGCGGCGGATCGCTTGCCGCCAGCAGGGCCAATGCATCCTCGTTGTGCCACGCCCCGCCGCTGCGCGTGCATCCACTGGCCATCGGTTTCATGCCCACCGCACGCAGGTTGCGGGCGCGCAAGGCGTGCAGCAATGCCGTGGAGGCCATGGTCTTGCCGATGCCGGTATCCGTGCCGGTGACGAACAAGCCCACCATCAATCCGTCCTGCCAGCAGGGCACTGCACCTGCTTAGACACCAATGCCAGGGCTCCGACTCTGTTGGCAAGACCAGCGCACAACGTCGCCGAGTCGATAACAGGTGGGACCGGCCTTGTATTTTCGTTCGCTTTTACCGGTTTCTTTGCCATTGCCCGTTCTCTTCAGGAATGGCCCAATCATAAGCGGCCCGCAACGCCCGCCCCCGCGGGTAATGGATAGAATCGACCCATGTCCTTCGCCACCCAGACCCTTTCCGGCAGCAAACCGGAACAGTACGCACAACTCGTTGCCCAGGCCCGGGCGCTCATAGACGGCGAGCCAGATCGCGTTGCCAACGCCGCCAACCTGTCCGCGCTGATCTACCACGCGCTGCCCGATCTCAACTGGGCCGGTTTCTATTTCTACGATGGCACCGAGCTGGTGGTCGGCCCGTTCCAGGGCCTGCCTGCGTGCGTACGCATTGCCTTGGACAAGGGTGTGTGCGGTGCCGCGGCACGCACGCGGCAGACCCAGCGCGTGGCCGACGTGGAGGCATTCCCCGGCAATATCGCCTGCGATGCAGCATCGCGTTCCGAGCTGGTGGTGCCCCTGGTGAAACACGACCGGCTGATCGGCGTGCTCGACCTGGACAGCCCCAATACCAACCGTTTCGACGACGAAGATCAACAAGGCCTAGAAGCGATTGCTCACGCTTTTCTGGAGTCACTGACATGACAGCCGCCCTACCGGTCAAGATGCGCAACATCGGCCCCAAGTCAGCCGCCTGGCTGCGTCAAGTGGGTCTGCGCACGCAGGAAGACGTCGCCGCTGCCGGCGCCGTGGATGCCTTCATGCGCGTCAAGCGTGCAGGCTTCCGCCCCAGCCTCAACCTGCTGTACGCACTTGAAGGCGCCCTGGCCGATTGCCACTGGCAGGAAGTCCCTGCTGAGCGACGCCAGATACTGGTTGCCGAATACGAAGCCGCCGCAGCGGCGCTGCCGGCACCACGTGGGCGACCGCCCGCCGGGCCAGTGACCACCACGCAGATGAGCGAAGAGGAAGCGCCCGCTACCGGTTTCCTTGACGCGCCTGCGGGCGACGAAACGCACGGGTAAACCCTCACACTCTTTTTTGCAGGGCCGCACGTGTCGCGCTGTGTTTGATCCAGCGCCCGGAAACAGCCAGGCAAGCACGTCTATACATTGCGTGCGCACTTCGACGAACGGCTTGTGCACTGCAGCGATCAGGTACACTGCGCGCGCTTCAAGGTGACCCGATGGCGGCGACATGCCGTTCCAGGGTTGAAACGGGAAGCCGGTGAGTCCATCCGACCCAGGTCGTGCATGTCGAGTCCGGCGCTGCCCCCGCAACGGTAAGCGAGCCAGCCAGAGCATCAGCCACTGCACGCAAGTGTGGGAAGGCGCCGCGGCCGAAGTGGCACTCATGAGTGCCACCTCAACTCGCAAGCCCGGAGACCGGCCTTGGAGTTCACTGGTTGCGATGCGGCGGGCATTGCGGCGACGGTCCGTGCTGCGGGCTTTCGCGCGCATGCCTGACACTGGCACGCCCTTACAGGCGCTTCCTTCCGCTAGCGACTCCATCCCCCCATTCCGCGTACGGGTCGTGCGCGGTGGAGCGTTCGCCATGAAATCCCGTGTTTCCCCTGTTTCCCTATCCCCGTCCTTGCACCTGCTTGCCCTGGCCATCGCGCTGGGCCTTCCTGCCATCGCCCATGCGGACATCGCCGCCGATGCCACCGACCTCGATCAGGTCGTCGTCACCGGTACCCGTACCGAAGTAGCGCTTGAAGACAGCCTGGTGCCCACGCAGGTCATTGACCGCGAAGAAATCGAACGCACGCAGGCACGCTCACTGCCGGAACTGCTGAAGGGCCGCGCCGGCATCAACCTCACCAACCAGGGTGGCGCGGGCAAACTGACTTCCGTGTTCTTGCGTGGCGCCGAATCCGACCACGTGCTGGTGCTGGTCGATGGCGTGCGCATCGGCTCGGCCACCGCTGGCCTGGCCTCGTTCCAGGACCTGCCGGTCGACCAGATCGAGCGCATCGAAATCGTGCGCGGCCCGCGCTCCAGCCTGTACGGCTCGGAAGCCATTGGTGGCGTGATCCAGATTTTCACGCGCACCGGCGGCATGGGCTTCTCCCCACACTTCCGCATCGGCGCCGGCAGCAACAACCTGCGTGAAGCCAGCGCCGGTTTCAGCAATCGCAGCGAACGCGGCTGGATCAGCGCCGAAGGCGCCTACCAGGAAACCGATGGCATCAATGCGTGTCGCGGCGATGGCATCCTGTTCCAGGGCTGTTTCACCGACGAACCCGACGACGATGGCTATCGCAACGTGTCGGTCTCGCTACGCGGTGGGATCAATTTCACGGAGGCCTTGACCCTGGAAGGCCACCTCCTCAATGCCGATGCCGATAACGAATACGACGGCAGCATCTTCGGCGGCAATGAAGCCGAGAACACCCAGCGCGTGGCCGGCGGCAAGCTGACCTGGAACGCCAACGACCGGGTCAAGCTGTCACTGCAGGCCGGACGCGCCGATGACAAGTCCGATGCCTACTACCGCGATGCGGCCACACCGGACCTGCGCACTTTCGTCAATACGTTCGACACACAGCGCGATACCGCCGCCGTGCAGGCCGACTTCACCCTCGCCGAAGGCCAGTTGCTGACCGCGGGTGTTGACTGGCAACAGGACAACATCACCAGCACCACCGGCTTCAGCGTCGACAGCCGCGACAACACCGGTGCGTTCGTGGAATACCAGGGCCGCTTCGGCGCGCACCAGCTGCAAGCCAGCGTGCGCAACGACGACAACGAGCAGTTTGGCAACCATGTCACCGGCAGTGCAGGCTGGGGACTGGCCTTCGGCGACGGCTTCCGCCTCAACGCGTCGTACGGCACCGGCTTCAAGGCGCCGACCTTCAATGACCTGTACTACCCGGGTTCGGAAAGCCCGGACCTGAAGCCGGAGCAGTCCAAAAGCCTCAACCTGGGCGTGGCCCAGTACAAGGACACCTGGAACTGGACCTTCAACGTATTCGAAACCCGCATCGACGACCTGATCGTGTTCGTCTACCTGCCGCCGACCTATCAGGGCGTCGGCCTGAACGTGGACGAGGCACGCATCCGCGGCGCCGAATTCACTTTCGGCGTGCAACTGGCCGGCTTCGACATCTCCACCCAGCTGAGCCACATCGATCCGCGAAATCGCTCGGCCGGTTACGAAGACAATCTGTTGGCGCGCCGTTCGCGCAACACTGCGCGCGTTGACGTGGACCGCAGCTTCGGTGATTTCCGCGTGGGCCTGACCGGTAACGGCGCCAGCCATCGCTACGATAACCTGGCCAATACCGTGCGCCTGGCGGGTTACGGCACGCTGGACCTGCGTCTGGAATATGCCTTCCATCCGGACTGGACCCTGCAGGCGCGCGCCACCAACGTATTCGACCGCGAGTACGAAACCATCGCCTGGTACAACCAGCCCGGCCGCGAATAC
>JBDTZK010000132.1:0-5992 GCA_040005195.1 Pseudoxanthomonas sp. | reverse complement strand
CGTGAAGGGTGCAGTTGTTCGTGGGGGGGCGGGTTGGTTTCCCGGTCCAGTCATGTCGTCGGGTGCTGAAGTGTAAGTCACAGGTCAACGCTTCCGTAGGACAGGCGTTTGCATAACCGTCCCCCACGGAGTCCTGTCCATGTCGTCACGCGAGAGGATCAGTGCGGCAAATCGTTTTGGCCTGGGTGCCAGGCCAGGTGAACTGGCAGGCATGGGCGATGCGCGTGGCTGGCTGGCGGCCCAATTGCAAAGCGATCCTGCGTCCACGGTGATTTCAGGCCTGCCCTCAAGCCTGGATTACCTGAAGCGTGAATCCGACTACCTGCAACAGCGACGCCAGCAGAAACAGAACCCGGGCATCGACCTGCCCACGAAGATCACTGCGGCTCAGTTGTATCGTCAGAGCATGATGCAGGAATTGGGTCGACGCTATCAGCTGGCGGTCACCAGTGAGAGTAGTTTCATCGAGCGGCTGGTGCATTTCTGGTCCAATCATTTCGCCATTTCCGTCGACAAGCGGCAGGCGGCGCTGTATGCCGCGCCGATGGAGCGCGAGGCTATCCGGCCGAATGTGCTGGGCAACTTCGCTGCCTTGCTGGTGTCTGTGGAAACGCATCCGGGCATGCTGCGTTACCTGGACAATGTGGGTTCGGTCGGCGGGGATTCGCTGCTGGCCGAGCGTGCACGCAAACGCGCGGCGCGGCGTGGCGGCGATGCACCCAGGCGCGTGCGAGGCCTCAACGAGAACCTCGCCCGCGAAATCCTCGAATTGCATACGCTGGGTGTGGAGGGTGGTTATTCGCAACAGGATGTGGCCGAGCTGGCACGAGCCATCACCGGCTGGGGCGTACCGATGGCGCAGGACTGGGCGAGGGGGTCACCAAACAGCGCCTTCGTGTTCCGCGAAGTGGCCCATGAGTCAGGTACGCGCCATGTGCTTGGCAGGCAATATCATCCGTCGGGCGTGGACCAGGGCCAAGCAATCCTGGGCGACCTTGCAACGCATCCGGCCACGGCACGGCATCTGTCCTACAAGCTGGCCCGGCATTTCGTCAGTGATACCCCGCCCGTGTCGCTGGTTGATCGCATGGCGCGCGCATGGCAGGACAGTGCGGGCGATCTGCACACGGTGTATGGCGTATTGATCGAAAGCGCTGAATCCTGGGCGACGAATGCACGCAAGTTCAAGACGCCCAATGATTTCTTGGTCTCTGGCCTGCGCGCCCTTGACCTGCCGCCCGATGACAGGCCGCGCATGCTTTTTGGCCTACTGACGCGGATGGGGCAGCCGCCTTTCACACCGCGTTCGCCGGCAGGATTCGCTGACGAAGCCGCGCAGTGGAGTGGCCCGGATGCCTTGTGGAAGCGCGTGCAGGCGGCCGCCGGCATGGCCGATGCCGCGCCTGCACGCCAACTGGATCCGCTTGCGGTCGCACAGTCGGTATTTGCCGATCAACTGGACGCAGAGACCATGAATGCGCTGCGTCGCGCTGAATCACCCCGCGATGGTTTGGCTTTGCTGATGGCCAGTCCCGCATTCCAGTGGAGAAGCTGACATGGAAATGACACGCCGCCGATTCCTCGGTGCCGCCAGTGCGATGACAACGCTTACCCTGTGGCCCCGGTTGGGCATGGCAGCCACTAACGACACGCGCATGCTGGTCGTGCTGCTGCGCGGCGGCATGGATGGATTGCATGTGCTGGTTCCGCGCGATGATCCTGCCTATGTACGTTTGCGTGGCACGCTTGCACCGCAAGAGGTTTTGCCGCTGGACGCTGATTTCGCATTGCATCCCGCACTCTCCTTTGCGCATTCACTTTATCGACGCAGGCAATTACTACCTATCGTGGCGATTGCGCCGCCGTACCGGCAACGTTCGCACTTCGAGGCACAGGATTGCCTGGAGAACGGCACCGCACGCCCCAGTGGAACCTCCACCGGCTGGTTGAACCGATGCGCCGCTTCCATGGGCAGCGGCGGGGCGCTGTCGCTGACTACGGTGATGCCGCTGATCATGCGTGGTCCGGGTGAGGCGACGACGTGGTCGCCGCCCTTGCCGGAAGCCGTCAACCCGATCCTGTTGCAGCGCTTGCAGCCGCTGTATGCAGCAGATCCCGAGCTGGCCGCTTCGTTCTCACGGGCGTTTGGAGCGCAGGACATGGGAGTAGACGGCGAAAAGGGTGGACGGCTTCCACAAGCCATGGCATCGGCCGCCAGATTCATGTCGCAGCCTGCTGGCGCGCGCATTGCTTTTGTCGAAGACTCTGGCTGGGATACGCACAGCAACCAGGCAACGGTGTTGGCGCGCAAGTTGAAGGAACTGGACGCGGGCCTGCGCGGTTTCCATGACGGCATGGGCACACAATGGAAGGACACTGTCGTGGTGGTGGTCAGTGAATTCGGTCGCACGGCTGCGGCCAATGGCACCGGCGGAACCGATCACGGCACCGGTGGTCTGGCGTTGCTGGCAGGCGGTGCGGTCAAGGGTGGACTTGTGGCTGGCGACTGGCCTGGATTGGCGGCGGATGCGTTGAACGAAGGTCGTGACCTGCGCGCCACCAGCGACTTGCGCGCGTTGTTCAAGGGCCTGCTGGCATCGCACCTTCGCGTGACCGAAACGGCGCTGGAGACCCTTGTGTTCCCGGACAGCCGCGATGCGCGTGCGATGGACGGATTGTTTGTGTAGCAGCAGGTTTTCACCGCGAACAATGTTTTACGGGCAATGCCCGGCCGTGGGCAGTGCCCAATCCTGCGCGGTGATCAGTTGGTGCGATGGATGGCCAGCTTGCCTAGTGCCCACAAGGCGGTGGCGCGCTGGCGGAAAGGGGCCAGTGCCTCGTGCATGACCATGTCCAGCTCGACAAGTTTTGCTTTCGCGCCGTCCATGCCCATGAGCGCCGGATAGGTGGACTTGGACTGCGCCGCATCCTTGCCTGCGGTCTTGCCCAACTGCGCAGTACTGGATTCGACATCCAGGATGTCGTCGCGGACCTG
Source organism: Pseudoxanthomonas sp. (assembly GCA_040005195.1). GTDB lineage: Bacteria > Pseudomonadota > Gammaproteobacteria > Xanthomonadales > Xanthomonadaceae > Pseudoxanthomonas_A. The sequence goes on along the minus strand of JBDTZK010000132.1, from coordinate 2,997 downwards.
GAAGGCCAGGCCAAGCGCATCGGAGAACGTGTCCAGCAGTTTCAACGTGTCTTCATCCATGCTCCCGCCCAGCGCACCCATGCGCACCGAAGCGCGGATCAGCGCGCCAGTCTTGAGGCGATGCATGTGTTCCAGGTCGGCGAGGGTCAGCGAACGTCCCGTCGCCTCCATGTCCAAGGCCTGGCCCCCGCACATGCCTGCCGCACCGGCGGCCGTGCTCAAGGTGCGCAGCCAGGCGACCCGTAATTCCGACGACACCGGCGCGTTGGCCAGCAGTTCGAAGGCCATCGACTGCAACGCATCGCCGGCCAGGATCGCGGTGGCTTCGTCGAAGGCCACGTGCACGGTCGGTCGCCCGCGACGCATCGCATCGTCATCCATCGCTGGCAGGTCATCGTGCACCAGCGAATAGCCATGGATCAGTTCAACTGCGGCGGCCGGTGCATCCAGCCAGCGCTCGTCGGTGCCGAACAACTGGCCGGCGGCATACACAAGCAAGGGACGGATGCGCTTGCCTCCACCGAGTACCGCATGGCGCATGGCGGCGTGCAGGCGCTGTGGGGGCAGTGATGCAGCAGGCAGGGCGTGACTGAGTGAGGCTTCGACCCGCTCTGCCCAACGCAGGAAAGGGGCGTCAGTTTCCATCGGCCAGAGGTGCAAAGGGTTCTGCAGTGCCCGGTTGTTCCGGATCGCTGAGCAGGCGAACCCGCAGTTCGGCCTGTTCCAGGGCGGTCTGGCAACGGCGATAGAGGCCGACGCCGCGCTCGTAGGCGGCCAGCGATTCTTCCAGGCTCATTTCGCCCAGTTCCATCTTTTCGACCAGTAGTTCCAGTTCGTCCAGTGACTGCTCGAAATGGGCAACAGGTGAAGCTTCAGTAGCAGGTTTGCGTGGCATGGGCGCAGTGTGGGGATGCGATGTGGATAGGTCAATCCGAGCGGCTCAGTTTTTTCTCTGCCAGTGCAGGCGGGCCCCTGTATCGCGCAGCCAGGCGTCGAAATCTGCGGCATACACGAGATCCCCGATCGCGACCATGGCATTGGCCTGATCGAAAAGCAGTGGCAGCGCTTCCCGTTCCCAGAGGGGCACGCCCAGTTCCTGCAATACGTTCTTCAAAGAGTGCGACTGTGTGCGGCCGGGCAGGACAATGCGCTCGCCACCCTGGCGTGCGGATACCCGCAGGGGCGTGGGAAACGACGTGGCGCCCTGCAAGGTCAAACAGTCGCCGTCGGGAAGCATCAACGGCTCGCGACCATCCCACTGGGTTTGCCAGTCCGTGGGCAATGGCGCGCGCAGGCGCTGCACATGCAGCAGATCGCGCCAGCGCTCGACTACCGCGCCGCGCCATTCGAATCGCGCTCGCGCGTCGGCCCGCGCAGGCAACAGGTCGCTTTCAATCTGGGCCACACCTTCACCCGGCAAGGGCGGAAAACCCAGCGCCTCGATCCAGCGCCGCAGCACGCGTGCGCGGCGTGGCACGGGCAATGCCAGCAGCGACTGGACCGACAGAGTGCGAGGGTCCAGGGTCGATGCCATCGACAACGCCAGTGCATCTTCCTGCACCAGCAACTGCACGGCATCAGCACTGAGTACGGCACTGCGAGTAAAGGCGGCATCCACCTGCGGCCATCGCCCGCGCAGCAGCGGCAGGATGCTCTGCCGCAGGAAATTGCGGTCGTGGTGCAGGTCTTCGTTGCTGGGATCGTCCTGCCAGTGCACGGCATGAGCCTGCGCATAAGCCAGCAGGTCGCTGCGTGGAACAGGCAGCAGCGGTCGCCAGTGCCAGCCCGTTGCAAAGTTGCGCCACGGGCGCATGGCGGCCAAACCATCCGGTCCCGAGCCGCGCAATGCGCGCAGCAGGAAGGTTTCCGCCTGGTCATCACGATGGTGCGCGGTGACCAGTATTTCGCCTTCGCCCAGCAGATTCTCTAAAGCACCGTATCGCGCCTTGCGTGCCGCCGCCTCCAATCCTTCACCACTGTCGCGATCGACTTGCACTTCAATGATGCTGAGATCGATGGACAGGGAATTACACAGCTCCCTGCAATGCATTGCCCATTGCGCGGCACCTGCCTGCAAGCCGTGGTGCACATGCACTGCCCGCAATCCGCTTGCACGGATCCCGGTATCGGATGACAGCGCGTGCAGCAATGCGCTGGAGTCCAGTCCACCGCTCAACCCCACCAGCAAGGGGGCTGGCAGGGGCAGCTGCAGCTGCAGGGCGCGGCGCAGGACGGCAGGGTCATGTAGGGGCATTGGCGCATGCTAGCGGTTGCGCCGATGGCATGCATCGATCCAGAGGCGTATGCCTTGCGGCAACAGGCATGTGGTTACATGGCGCTCCCCATTCAGAGGCCATCGTCATGGCGTTGTTCGAGTCCTTTGCGCAGCGTTCGCTGGTATTGCGCAACCGCATTGCGGTGTCACCCATGTGCCAGTACTCGCTGCCAGACGGTGTTCCCGGCGACTGGCATTTCGTGCACCTGGGCAGCCGGGCGGTGGGCGGCGCATCGCTGGTGATCACCGAGGCGGCGGCGGTGTCCGCAGAAGGGCGCATTTCGCCCGCTGATGCCGGGCTCTGGAACGAGGCGCAGGCACAGGCATGGAGTCGCATCACGGCATTCATCCGGACGCAGGGCGCAATTGCCGGCACGCAGCTTGCACACGCAGGGCGCAAGGCAAGCACCGCTGAGCCGTGGAATGGCGGCAATGCGGTCGCGATCGAACACGGTGGCTGGCAGCCTGTCGCACCTTCGGCAGTAGCCTTCAACGCTGACTATCCCATGCCGGCGGAACTCGATGAGGCCGGGATCGCCAAGGTCATCACTGATTTCCGCAATGCGGCCAAGCGCTCACTGGAATCCGGATTCGAACTGATCGAGCTGCATGCGGCACATGGTTACCTGCTGCACCAATTCCTGTCGCCGCTTTCCAATCAGCGCAAGGATCGCTGGGGTGGCAGTTTCGAGAATCGAACCCGGCTTGTGCGTGACACCCTG
>JBDTZK010000131.1:0-6000 GCA_040005195.1 Pseudoxanthomonas sp. | reverse complement strand
GTGTACGCTTTCGCACCCGACAACGCAGATCTTTTGGAGCGTTGCGGTGTGTGGAAAGCGGTACGCGATGCGCACGCGCACCCTTATCGGCGTATGCGCGTCTGGGATGCCGCCGGCGGTGGCGAAGTGCGTTTCGACGCCGACGCACTGGGCCGTGACCAGCTGGGCTGGATCATCGAAAACAACCTGCTGGTGGATCGTCTGTGGTCGTCATTGCCAGCGGCGGGCGTGCACCTCCATTGCCCGGCACGTGTTGAATCGATCGAACAGGATGCGAGCGGGGTACGCCTGCGTCTGGATGACGGCACGCGCCTTGAAACTCGACTGGCCGTTGCGGCCGACGGCGCGGATTCCACCTTGCGCGCACTGGCCGGCGTGCAGGTTTCCGCTCACGATTACCAGCAACGCGGCGTGGTGGCCTTCGTGGACACCGAGCGTCCCAATGAAGCCACTGCCTGGCAACGCTTCCTGCCGACCGGACCCCTGGCCTTCCTGCCGTTCGCCGAGTCGCGCAGTTCCATCGTGTGGACCTTGCCCAGCGCAGAAGCAGAGCGCGTGCTGGCGCTGGAAGAAACGGATTTCAATCGTGAGCTGGGCAGCGCGTTCGAAGCGCGGCTTGGCGAAGTGCGGGTGGTGTCGAAACGCGCTGCCTTCCCGTTGCGCCGGCAACTGGCCGACGCCTATGTCTCGGGCAAGGTGCTGCTGATGGGTGACGCGGCGCACGTGGTACATCCGCTCGCGGGTCAGGGCGTCAACCTGGGTTTGCGTGATGTGTCGCGCCTGCATGCCACGCTGGGTCGCGCGCTGGCGCGCGGCGTGGACTGGTCCGCACCACACCGATTGGCACGCTGGGCGCGCGAGTGTCGCAGCGAAAACGCCGCCGCGGCTTATGCTTTCGATAGCATCAATCGCTTTTTTTCCAATGACGACCTGCATGCCACGCTGCTGCGCGGCCCCTTGCTGGCACTGTCCGGTAAGCTTCCTGCATTGACCGGCCTGTTCTGGAAGCGTGCTTCCGGACTCGAACGTTAAGCCCAACCCATCGAGAGGAAAGCCATGTCCCTGCCTTGTCTTCCACGACGACAGCTGATCAAAGGATTGGCGATGGCCAGCCTGGCCGGTGGCTTGCCATCCTCATTGTTCGCAACACCGCGCGAGGCAGTCGGGCGCAGCCTGGGCGTGGCGTTGGTCGGGTTGGGTTACTACAGCCGGGAGTTGCTGGCGCCGGGTTTGCAGCTGACCCGCAACTGCCATCTGGCCGGCATTGTCACGGGCTCGCCGCAAAAGGCGCTGGCGTGGCAACGCCAATACGACCTGCCGGATCGCAACATCTACGATTACGGTGACTTCGACCGCATTGCCGACAATCCCGATATCGACGTGGTCTACGTCGTACTGCCCAACCATCTGCACAAGCCTTTCACCTTGCGTGCGGCGGCTGCAGGCAAGCATGTCTGGTGCGAAAAGCCCATGGCCATGAATGCCGCTGAAGGCCAGGCGATGATCGATGCCTGCCAGCGTAACCGGGTCAAGCTGGCCATCGGCTATCGCATGCAGCACGAACCCAACACGCAGCAGATGATCGGATTCGCGCGTGATCGCCCCTATGGCGAACTGCGCAGCCTGCAATGCGATGCCGGTTTCAATGCCTTCGACGACGCAGAAGGTACCGACAACTGGCGCCTGGATCCCGCACGCGGCGGTGGCGCCATGTACGACATGGGCGTGTATTCGCTCAATGCCGCGCGCTACGCTTCCGGCGAGGAGCCGGTGGCGGTGACTGCCAGACAAAGCGTGCAGCGGCCGAACATCTTCAAAGGTGTGGATGAAACCATGCACTTCGATCTGGAGTTCCCAAGCGGCCTGTTGTCACGCTGCAGCACGAGCTTCGGCAAGAACATGAACCTGTTGCGTGCCGAAGCGGAGCGCGGTTGGTACGAACTCTCGCCGTTCCAGTCCTACGACGGCATCCGTGGCAGCACCAGCGACGGGCTGGTGCTGGACGCGCGCGTACCCCACCAGCAGGCGCTGCAGATGGACAACGACGCAAAGTCGATCATCGATGACAGTCCCATGCGGGTGCCCGGCGAGGAAGGGGTGCGTGACCTTCGCGTGGTGGATGCGATCTTCCGCTCAGTGGCGGAAGGTGGCCGGGTGACGATAGGCTGATAGCGGGCCTGCGGATGACGAAGCACTGGAAAGGCGAGATACGTCAACCGGGAATAAACGGGAACACGATCTTCAGCAGGCCCTTCAGTCCACCCTCTGCCGTACTGGCAATCGCCTTGGCGCCCAGACTGTTCAGTGCGCTGCGCACTTCCTGCCAGCGCAGTTTGGTCACATCCTTCTTCAACAGGTCGGCCACTTCCTCGGCCGCGGGCGAAAGCCTGTTCAACTGGTCGGTGATTGCCTGGGGATCAGGTTGCAGGTAGCCCCATTTTTCAGAAATCTTGAGCAGTGTGTCGAAACGCACGGCGACCACGTCGCGATTGCGCTCGTACACCGGCAGCGCGCCTACTTCCAGAATCGCCTGTTCAAACTGCTGCTGGTCGTCAGGGTGTTCGACGCGAACCGCCAGGAAGCCCTCTTTCTTGCTGCGCTCGCTGACGTGCTTGGCGCCGGAGCGCAGATTGGATTCGGTCAGTACCGTGGCCACGATGCGTTGCAAGGCCGCGTCGCTTTCCTCCGGTACCAGCGCGCGCCAGCGTGCGTAACCATCGCGTCGCAACGCCTTGACCTTGGCCGGCGTGACCCGAAGCCGTGAGGCCACGGCGAAGTTGGAATCGGCGCGCGCAATAGCGCCATCGCGCTCCAGCAGGACGAAGATCAGCAATTCCAGGTCGCGTTTGGTCAGCGACTGGAAACCCTGCAGCAGGGTCAGTCGCAGGAATTCCTCGGCGAAGCCTGCCGGCTCCTTGAGTTGGATGGGTTGCATGGCGCTCTCTACCGGAAGAATAATTCCTGAAACACAGGATGCCATCGCGTGGTAGCAGGGGCTGAGACCGGCTGCCACCTGCATCACGATTCAGTGATCGTATTCACGCCCCGGGTGCTCGGCGCGGAAAGTTTCGATGGCGCCACGGTCCTGCAGGGTCACATACACGCTGCGTCCGTCCGGGCCACCGAATGCGACGTTGGATGGCTTGGTGCCCTTCAATGCCACTTCTCGCAAGAGCGTGCCCTCGGGCGAAACGATCGCCACCACGCCCGCACCATGACGGGCGATGTAGAGGTTGCCCTGATCGTCGCAGCGCATGCCATCCAGTCCGTGTTCGGCGAACTGGATCAGCAATTGCTTGTCGCCGATGCTGCCATTGGCCTGCAAGGTGTATTGCCAGACGCTGCGTTGCACGCTTTCGTTGACGTACAGGTGCTTGCCGTCCGGGCTGACTTCGATGCCGTTGGTGGTGCCCATGCCGGTTTCCAGCAAGTGCGTGCTGCCGTCGCGATCGATCCGCCACAGTTGACCGCTGTTGCTCGTCCAGTTGGGATCAGTCGCGTACAGCACGTCGTCCTGGGTGATGGCGATATCGTTGGGCTGGCTCATCGCCGACTGCTGCGCGTGCTGCGTGACCTCGCCATTCCTGGGGTCGACTTTCAGCACGCCGTGACCTTGATGGTCGGCCACGTACATCATGCCGTCGTGGCCGAAGCGGATGCCGTTGCCGACGCTGCCTTGCGGCAAGGTCACGAACAACTCGGCGTGGCCGCTGCCGTCGGCTTGCGGATATACCCGGCCGATGGTGCCTTCACTGCCGAAGTTCACCACGTACAACAATCCATCCGGTCCCGTGGCCGGCCCCTCGATGCCCGGAGTAAACACGCCGTCGGCGACATAATCGCGCGCGATGTACATGGATTCCCCGGATGGGGGTGTGGCGTGTACTGAGCCTGCGGACAGGCATGCAATGACCAGCAATATGTTTGATGCTTTCATGCGGAATATTCCATTCAATTTGCCAGGCCATAGGCAGCCAGGGCGAAGGCAAGTACCGCGATGGTCGTGGCGACCCACAGCAGCGTGGTGGCGTGGTGAAGGCGGCGGTCGGCCAGCTCGGCACCGTGCTGCAGAAGCTCCAGGGTTTTCTGCATGTCGCTCGCCAGTTTGCGGATCGAATCGGCATTCTGGGTGGCGGCATCCTGCAGTTCGGCGATCTGCTCGCCAATCACGTCCATGCGCAGCTGGTGGGTGTTGTCTACGGGCGGCGTGCGGGTGAACAGGGGGCGTGCCAGCTTGATGATGTCGGGCAGGTAAGGAGCCGCGAGGGTAATCCAGGTGGCGGCCATGGGTCAGGCCTTCTTGAGGAAGCAGGTCTTAAGCACGAGGTCCTTGATCTTCTCGACCTTGCACTCGATTTCTTCTTCGTCATCGGTCAGGTGGATGCCCTTGATCAGGGTGCCACGCTTGAGGGTAAGTGAAGTGCCCTTGACCTTGAGGTCCTTGATCACGGTGACCGAATCCCCTTCGCTGAGGGGGGTGCCGTTGCTGTCTCTGACGTTCATGTCGAACTCCTTTTGCCGTCTTGGTAGTGGTGGGAAACAGGTGAGCGGCGACCATGAACTGGATTGTCCGTGAATTCTTCCATTCACCAGACATCCGGCCGCAACTTGCCCGGCTCCCCTGTAGGTTTGCTTATCGAGCGGTGGTGGCGAAGACCGTGATCTCCTCGCGGTCGTGGTACAGCTGCCGCGCGCGGACCATCACCGGCTTCTGTGCCTGCTCGATGAAAAGATCCAGGCACAGTTGCGTTTCATCCCAGCGTTTTTTCATCGGCAGTTTGAGGTTGAACACGGCGTGTCGGCACCAACCTTCGCGGAACCAGGTGGCCATGCGCTCCGTGACCCGGCGCGGTTGTTCGACCATGTCGCAAACCATCCAGTCCAGCGATTGCGAAGGCTTCCACTGGAAGCCGTCCGCACGCAGGTGCTCGACCAGGCCGGTGTCCATCACGTTCTGGCGCAACGGACCGTTGTCGACACTGGTCACACGCAGGTGATGGCGGGTGAGGATCCAGGTCCAGCCGCCGGGTGCGGCACCCAGGTCGGCCGCGGTCATGCCGGCATTCAGCAAGTTCTCGCGCTCGCCCGCATCCAGCAGGGTCAGCAAGGCTTCTTCCAGTTTCAGTGCGGAACGCGACGGTGCATCCGACAGCAGTTTGAGTCGCGGGATACCCAGTGGCCATGGCGAGCTGTCAGCGGGATCAGCGATGCACAGATAAGCGTGGTCCCCGTCGATGAACACCACATGCAACCGTGGCAGACGCGGGTTTTCCTTGTCAGTCATCAGGCCGGCTTTGCGCAGGGCAGGGCGTAGCGCATTGCCGAAGCTGCGCGCCAGGCCGGCGAGCGGTTTGGCCGTATCCGAATCCGGATGCTCAACCCACAAGTCACCAAACCTTGATTGTCCGGCCAGTGCGGCCAGCATTGGCGTGATGCGGTCCTTCGGGTCCAGCCCGCGCAGCTCCGCGACCAGTTGCAGCTTCTGGCGTGCATAGATCAGTGCGCGCCACGGCAGGGCCCGCGCAAGTGCGGCCGCGTCCTCGCACACGAAGACCACGTGGGCACTGTTGCGTTCGGTGCGTGCATAACCGGGATGACCGGCGTGTGCGGCGCGCTCAGTCAACTCGGCGGCGAGTTCCGGCTCGAATCCCTGGCGGCAATAGCAAAGCAGTCCACTCATGCGCAAGACCCGCGGCTGCAAAGGCAGTGAACGTCAATAACGATTGCCACCGCGTTCACCATAGGCACGCAGCACTTCACTTGCCGCGTCCCGGTGCAGGTCGCGCACCACTTCGATGCCGCGCTTGTTCAATTCGCCAACCCAGTCGGCGGGCAACGGACCTTCGTCGAATTCAGTCAGCTCCATGACATCTTCCGCGCGCGCACCGATCAGCAGACGGTCGATGCCTGCCCAGACCGTGGCGCCGTAGCATTGGCAGCAGGGCTGCGAGGAGGTTGCCAGGGTGACCGTGCCGCCGACGCGCTCGTTCAGCCGCGCGG